>CAZGZM010000145.1:0-6318 GCA_964529955.1 uncultured Thermotogaceae bacterium | reverse complement strand
CCTCATGCCCCCTGGTGGACATATAGAGATGATATTAAAATGTCAGTAATAGATAATTCCTGGGGAAACCCAACCGCAGAAATAATTGGATATCTTTATAATTTTAATAAAAAAATTGATAGATTTAATTCCGAAGATCTTTTAGAAATTACAATTGATAAATTCAACAAAAAGGAGGAATATAAATCAGAACATGAAGTTTTTTGTTATATAAGACTCTATAATATTCTTCCAAAAAACCAAGCAAACAAATTAAAAGAAAGTATAACAGAGGCAATAGATCAATTACTGTGCAGAGATTATAAAAGATGGAGAAATGAATATCTTCCAAAACCTCTTGATTTTATTGAAGCTCCATCAGAAAACCATTTCAACATACCCAATGCTCTGATTCAAAAAAACCTAGATTTATATGAAGAACAAATAAAAGACAACTTTTTTATTTCACCAACATGGGAATGGGGAAGTTATCCTGAAGACTGGAAAAGATCAAAAAAACAGTGGACAGGAATCTTAACTCTTAATTCTCTTATAACATTAAAAAATTTCAATCGTCTAAAATTGAATAAACCTATTTAAAATTAGTCATAATGTTTATTTATACCTTATAAATAACTTATGAATGTTCATTTATTTAAATTAATTAGGAAAGTGAATTGATTTTAATAAAAAAAAATTATAAAATAACATTAAATATTAATTTGCTTTTTCATAAAAGGAAGTGACCAAATTGAAAAAAGATTATATCTGTATTGTTGGATGTTTCAGATATTTTGGAATGGGTATCTTCGAAGTTGGTCAGATATTAAAGCTGAAAAAAGATCCTGAGAATAAATATGATTCTGAAGCCATAAGTGTTTACATGAGAAACTTCGGAAAAATTGGCTATGTGGCAAATAGCATAAAGACAGTTCCCAGAGGCTGTAAAAGTGCAGGCAGAATATATGATACATTTAAAAAGGTAACCTACGTAAAAATTAAATTCATAATAAGTGATTCAGTTATAGCTAAGATTTTAACTGAAAAACCCAAATGGAAAAAAGAATACAAAATGTATTCCCCCGACATAGTTGAAAACGTATCCCAGAAGAATAGTGTTGATCTTGATTACGATGCTGAAAGGGATCTTGAAGTAATTGAAAATAAACATGATACTTATTCCAGGAAAAAAGAAGAAGAATTGGTTGAAGAAATATCAAGACTTCCAAAAAAAGAAAGAAATATAAAAACAAAAAAACCTAAACCTAAAAAAAGATCAATAATAAAGAAATCGTAAGTATTAGTTACTCAAAAAAGATAATAGTGAACAGATAATTAGTAAAACATCATAAAAACCTCCTAAAGGAGTGGGAATAAAATAAAAGCCAAAGAGAGAATTGGCAACAAAATTCTGCACTTGGTGTTAGGCGTAAAAGGAATTCCTGGTTTTTATTACATTCATTAATGAAAAAGGATTTGTGCTTTTTCTATAATCTAAAGTGAATAACTAATTCTGATCTTTCATTTTATTATTATAAATTCGAAAAATTATTTAAATAACATCAAAATAATCTACACAAATTACTTTTTAAAAATTAAATAAGAAAGAATTATATATAAGAGATTTTTCACTCCCCTCATAAACAACAATTAATGGTAAAGCATTTTAAAATACAGAAAACAGAGTTAGAGAATATAGTAAAAATATTTATTGAAACAAATTTAAATTTCCAATTAGTTTTTATTCAAATAATTCGTAGTAAAAGTGTTTTATATTTCTTGGTTTTATAATTTGAAATATCCAATAACCTTTTTCAATTGCTCTTTAACAGATAAATCAGGTGTTCTTATAATCTGTTTTATTCCATAAAATTCACAAGACTTCTTTACAGCGTTTGAATACCCTATCATCGCATTATTAACATTATTTATGGCATTGTCCTTATCTTCAACGTTTTTGTTTATGCAAACCCATATCATGTTATGATCATCTCTATGTAAATATTTTTTAGTTATCTCCTCATCTGATGTGAAAAAACCCATAATATGGTCCTTATTGATAAATGGTAAAATGTATTCCGCTTCTATGCCACAATCAATAACAATTGGTTTATCTGGAGCTTCTGCGAGCAAATCAATTAGAAAAAAATCAAGAACCCTTCTACCAGTTACCAGCATCCATTGGATATATTCATCAAGCGGTCTATTAAAGTACCACTCCCAGTCCATATCCGGGTAAGGTATTTTCAGTGGATGATATTTTGGATCATCGAAGAAATCTCTATAAATTGGGAAATCCACTACCATGGTTCTAAAATCATATGATTCCTTCAAAGCCTTAGTCATTGTCGTTTTTCCCGAGCAAGGTCCTCCAGTCAACCAGTAAACGTGTTTAAGTTTTTCTTTTAAGTAAGTGTCGTTTAAATACATAATACCTCCGAATGATTTGATTTTTTTGTATTATATGGGAGTTATTGTGATATTGTCAACCACATTTAAGAAAAGGGAATTTTAAATAAATTTAACGAAGAAATTTTTAAATACTTCAAATAAAAAATATTCCCCCTCTTAAATGCTTTCAAGAAGAGGAATTATTTTAATTAATTCAATTTTTTTCTTATTTTCGGAACAGAAACGGCATAAACCAGAAGAGATATTACTAGAGAAATCCCTATACAAAATAGAATCGTTCCCCAATCAGAACTTTTAGAAAGGATAAGATCGTTAGCTTTATAGGTCCAGTAAAATGGGCTCCAATACATTGTCCACTGCCATTTATCGGCTAATAATTCGTATCCTAATATTGAAATAACGATTGGAAGCATTATTAATTTGACTCCACCTGCGGCTTCCATAACATCCTTTGCGTTTAATCCCTGTAAAAAACCTACAAGCATACTTAACAGCATTGATGTAAATCCCACAAGAAGAATCAGTATCCAGTTTACCCCCGAATAACCTGTAATTAATAAAGACAATATTATGCTAATCATTACGACCGTTCCTCCGAGAAGGCTTTTACCAAATACAAAGGCTGTCTGAGAAATTGGAGTGACATTTACAGCACTTATTGTCTTATCCATTTTTTCCTCTACAATTGTTATTGAAATGAGCATACCGCATAACATTACTGAAAGCAGTATGAGCATATTAACCAGTTTTGTCTTTAGGGGAGGAACATTGTATCCAAAGGAATATATTTGAGCTGAAGAATCATCCTTAGACAATCCCAATTCATATAGAGCGTTCAATGTTTTAACATAATCCTTTATACCTGAGTTTTCATTTCCCTGCAAAAGTATTTCATATTTATCGTTATCCCCATTTAAAGGAACTATAGCTGCCATATCATCTCTTTTTTTCACTCTTCTTTCTATTTCTTCTACTGAACCAAATGTTTCAACTTTTGCAAAATCTTCCATAAAATCAATATGAGATTGATTGTCAGATTTTAAAAGAGCTACACTCACTGTAGTATCGTTAAGACCCGGTGCGAGAAGAGAGATTCCAATTGCTAGAATGATGGGAATAACCATTATGTAAACTGCCATAGCGTCTCTCTTTGATGAGAGAAAATCTCTGTTAAAAATCGCTAAAATCTTTTTAAACATAAACATCACCGCCCTTAAACTGTTAACGATTTTCTAAATCGCATATTAGCTAATAAAAAAAGAATACAACCAGCGACAAGAAATACCAGTGAATAAATCAATACATATGCTTGATCTCCTATATTCAAGAAAATATCTTTAAAACCTTCTAAAATCGGATATGTTGGGAAAAATCTAAGAAAAACAGGATCAAAACTTGGAATAAGATATGAAAATGCTGGAAGCATAAGGACAACCATAACGAGATAAAGTGCTCCAAAGGCTTTTTCTATTGACTCATAAAAACTCGAAATCAAAAGACCCAATTCTGCAAATGCAAATGTTGTCACGATTAAAAATACATAGAACAGCAAATAATTTGGAGCCAATCCCATTACAGGAATAGTAACAACACTTGAAGTCAACAACACCGTTGTTAAAATTACTCCGGTTTTACTCAGCAAATATGTTCCAACAGATGAAGGTGTAACTGCAAAGGCTTTAATGACCCCTTCGCTTTTATCCAAAAATATATACGACATCACTATAAAGAACCCCATTAAAGATCCTGCGAAGGCTATGTATAAAGGAAGTATGTTTTGTCTGTTATTAAGGGTTTTTTCTGGATTCAGTTCTCTAACAACTTGATTATCAATCTGAGATTGGAGTACTATACTCTTTTCATTATTTACAATATAGAGTAAATTCACCAGTCTATCTGTCTCGTAACCCTGCAAGAAATATTTATATGAGAATTGTCCATCTTCCTTTCCCATACTTATTGAAACACTCATTCGCTTTTCCTGAAGAACCAGTCTTAAAAGATCTTCTTCACTCTGAGCTACATATGCAGTTTGCTCCAAATTTCCAGTATCCGGATTAAATATTGCATAGGTTGTTAAAGAAACGATTTTTTCTTCCTCAAAAATATATTCTTCTATTTCTCCAGTTTCTTCATTTATTAGCTCAAATTCAACAGGTTTGAGTTTAAACTCTGTGGGTTCTGCAACCTTCATTCTTCCCGAGTTAATATCCTTCTGCATAAACAAATTAGCTAAAACTGGTGTCATATCGTAATAAATAAATTCCTCTTCCCTTGATACAGGATTTTCCTTTACCACAACAAGAAGAACAATCAGCATTAATATAGCAATAAAAACCTCAATGTAGAAGTAAAAGCCCCTCGCAGCAATTTTCATCTCCTTTATATAACTGCTTAGAAGTTTCATGATTAAGCTAACCCCCTTCCAGTAACTTGAATGAAAATCTCTTCCAGGGTTGCTTCCTTCGTGTGCATAGTAGAAATTTCATAATTATTCGTAATTTCACAAATTCTTTTCTGGTCTCTTTCATCAATTGTTTTTAGAGTTTCCTTTTGTACTTTTCCATCCTTTATATACTCAATCTCAACCAGTTTTTTTCCATACTTAAGCTTAAGGTTCTTTGGAGTGTCAATGAGTTTAATCTCACCGTCAATTATGAAAGCAACTCTATCACAAAGTTCATCTGCAATATACATATTATGAGTTGTCAGAAAAGAAGTTACTCCCTTTGATTTCTGTTCCTTTATTATATCTTTGATATTAGCTGCAATAGCTGGATCTAATCCTGTTGTAGGTTCATCTAAAAACCAGAGTTCTGGATTGTTTATCATTGAGCGGGCAAAGGTAAGACGATGCTTCATACCCTTTGAAAATGTTCCAGCTCTATCGTTTTCCTTCCCTGAAAGACCCACAAGTTTTAAAAGATCATCAGGATCTCTTGTGGGAACATCAAACAGTTTTGCATAAAATTGCAGATTCTCCCTGGCAGTCAACTTACTGTAAACATTCGACTGTTCAAAGGAAACACCAATTTTATTGAATCTTTTATTCTCTACCTTATGTAAGTCATATCCTGCAACAACAACCTTTCCCTTTTGTAGAGGAAGCAATCCGGTTAAAACACCTTGAGTAGTTGATTTTCCTGCTCCTGAAGGTCCAAGAAACCCAAAAATTTCTCCCTTTTCAACTTCAAAACTAATGTCCTTTACCGCATATTTATCATCGTTAGAATAAGAATGATATAGGTTCTGAATAGTTATCATTTTAAAACCTCCTATTTAATATTATTTTTTGTAAAATGCCTTTTTTAAGATTTCTGTATATATCTCAACTTCATCCATCATTTGATTAATATCAATTTTTTCACCTTCATTAATTCTTTTTCGAATTACTTCCTCTCCCATCTTTTCTAGAGTCCATTCAATGATTTTCATAGTTCTTACAGTATCTATTCCTTCTTTAAAAAAACTGAAATCGATATTGAATGTATAAACTTTGTTAAAGAGTTCCGGAGACATTTTTTGTGATTTCTCCTTCAATTCTTCAATGGTTTTTTCCTCAAGAAGCTTAAGGCCAAAATCATAAATAAATGGATACTTATCAATTATTTTAAGTTTAATGATTGTGATTTGCTTTAATCTATCAAAGATATCTGTTCCCTGCCAATCTATTTCATTTTTAACCTTCTCAGAAATAGTTTTTAAAGTGAATTCTTCAAGTTTTTCATAAAGCTCTCTTTTGTTTGAAAAATAGTGAAATAACAGTCCCTTTGAAATTCCGGCTTTCTTTACAATATTATTAGTAGATGCCTTCTCAAAACTGTTTTTACTGAATTCTTCCAGCGCACTGTTAATAATTTTATCTCTTTTTCCATCACTCATATTTTTAAAAATTACATCCATTAATCATTCTCCTCAAAACAACTT
>CAZGZM010000144.1:0-6330 GCA_964529955.1 uncultured Thermotogaceae bacterium | reverse complement strand
GTTGATGCAGCTAGTAGTATGGGTTTAAAAATGATTTTATTACTTGCTGGATTTATTTCACTAAATTTAGGTGTTGTGAATCTAATCCCATTACCTGCATTAGATGGGGGAAGAATGATAATTAATTTAGTAGAGATGATAATCAGGAGAAAGATAAATCCAAAAGTCATTGGATATATACATGCCATCGGTTTCTTCGTACTTCTGGGATTTATGATCTGGATCACTGTTATAGATATAGGAAGATTTTTATGATAAAAATCATAAAAATCGGAGATAAGGAAATTGGGGAAAACAAAGATATACTGGTTCAGTCGATGACTAATACCAAAACATATGATTATGAAAAAACTATGTTTCAAGTAAACGAATTGGTAAACAATGGATGTGATATAGTAAGAGTTTCTGTTCCTGACTTTGAAAGTATCCAATCTTTAAAAAAAATAACTGATAATTGTATTGTTCCAATTGTAGCTGATATTCATTTTAATTATAAAATTGCAATAGAATCTATAAAATCTGGAGTTGCTAAAATAAGACTTAATCCAGGAAACATAGAAAGCGAGTGGCAGTTAAAGGAAATAATCAAAGTAGCAAATGAGTATAATGTAGCAATAAGAGTTGGATCAAATTCTGGTTCTTTAAATAAAAATTTTCTAAATGAAAAAGCATATATTGCTCTTGCTGAAAGTGCATTAAACCAGGTACATCAATTGGAAAAGAATGGTTTTTTTAATATAGTTATATCAGCTAAATCCTCATCAATAAATGATAATTACTTAGCTAATAAATATATAAGAAACAAAGTAAATTACCCTCTTCATTTGGGAATAACAGAAGCTGGTTTTGGTGAAAAGGGAATTATTAAATCTTCAATTGGATTGGGCTTATTATTAAATGAGAATATAGGTGAAACTATAAGAGTTTCTCTTTCAGATGATCCAATAAATGAAGTCAGAGTAGGTATAGAAATTTTAAAAGCTCTTCATATTAGGCATGGAGTTGATATTATTTCCTGTCCAACTTGTTCCAGAACTGAAATAAATGTTTCTGAATTTGCAAAAAAAATTGAACTCTGGACAAAAGAATACGACAAAATGAATAAAAACATAAAAATAGCGGTTATGGGTTGTGTAGTTAACGGTATTGGTGAAGGAAAGAATGCTAATATAGGAATTGCTGGTTTAACTAACGGTGCTGTTATTTTTAAAAATGGCGAGAAAATTAAGACAGTTAAGTCCAATGAAATTGAAAATGAATTAAAAATTCAGATTGGGGAATATATAAAAGAGGATTTATAATGAAAATATCAATTATTGGTTGTGGAATGGTGGGATCATCAATAGCATACGCTTCAATAATAAAAGGTTTATCAGATGAACTTGTTCTGGTTGATATGAATAAAGATTTAGCAAAGGGTCATGCTGAGGATTTAAGTGATGGAATACCCTATATAAAACAGGTTAAAATTTCAGGTGGCGATTATAATTTAACTTCAAATTCCGATATTATTATAATTACTGCTGGCAAAGCTCAAAAAACTGATCAGTCTAGACTGGATTTGGTATTAGATAATTCCAAAATAATGAAATCGATTGTTTATGAATGTTTGAAATATTCCATTAATCCAATAATAATTGTTGTTTCCAATCCTGTTGATATATTAACTTATATTGCTTGGAAGTCTTCGGGATTAGATAGAAGCAGAGTATTTGGAACTGGAACAACTTTGGATACTGCAAGATTAAGATATCATTTAGCAGAGGAATTTAATATTAATGCTAAATCTATCCATGCTTATGTTATAGGAGAACATGGAGACAGTGAAATTGTTAACTGGTCAACAGCAAATATAGCAGGTATACCACTTTATGATATTTGCGGAGATTGTCCCTTTTCGCATAAAAGAAATCTGTATTTTAATAAAATATATGAAAAAACAAGAAATAAAGCTTATAAAATAATTAAAAGAAAGGGATCTACTTACTATGGAATAGGTTTATCAACCTCAAGATTATTAGAAGCTATTATTACTAACGAAAATTCTGTTTTAACTGTATCTTCTATTCACGATAAATATTTTGATATGAAAGATATTCCATTCAGTTTACCAACAATAATCAACAAAAGCGGAATAAAAAAAGTTTTAAATATAAATCTTGATAAAAAAGAACAAAACTCCTTAAAAAATTCTCTGAGAATAATTGAAAGTTCAATAAATAGTTTAAATGACTATTAAAACAAAAGCTTATAGCAATTTACTGCTTGTAGTATTTTTTTGGGGTTTAACCTTTCCAATTCAAAAATTGATTTTAAATGATTCATTATCTCCTGTTTTTTACAACTTTTTGAGATTTTCAATTTCTATTGCAGTAATTGTAATTTTTAAAAATCACTTTAAATTGAATCGACTTAATAAAAAACTATGGAAACAAGGTACTATACTTGGTATTTTTTTAGCAGGAGGTTATCTTTTTCAAACCTGGGGATTATTTTATACTTCAGCTTCAAAAAGTGGTTTTATTACAGCTCTTTATGTAGGTATTGTAGCTGTTCTTTCGCCTATTATAGAAAAAAGAATTCCAAAAAAAGCTCAAATAATTTCTCTAGGAATATCAATTATTGGTTTGATTTTAATTACTAATCCAAACTTGGATTTCAATATTGGAGACCTATTAACTCTTTTTTGCTCTTTTTGCTATGCCCTTCATGTTATTTATATATCAATTGTTACAAACAATATCTCAAAAAATGAAGAGTTATCTTTATTATTACCTCAATTCATAGTTGTATCAATAGTAAATTTTATAATGATACCCTTTGCTCCAGGAATAATAATGATAAATTTTAAAATATTAGGAGTTGCACTTTTTTCTTCGATATTTGCAACTATTTATGCTGTTTCAGCTCAATTAAAATATCAAAAATTTTTAGGTTCAGTCGGTTCCTCACTGGCATATGTAGGGGAACCTGCCTTTGCACTTTTCTCAGCAATGATTATTTTAAATGAAATTCCTTCAGTTATTGAGTCGATAGGATTAGCTATAATGGCTATAGGTATTCTTATTGGAGCACTTTCAACATCCTCTGAAGTTGAAATAAAAGTGTTAGATTGATATAATTGTTCTGTGAAACTTATTATAATATTAATAATAATATTATTATTTTCTTCATTTTATTTTGCCTCAAATAAAATATTAGAGATAGGTATTTTTGAATACCCTCCCTTTATAATGAGAAGTAATAATGATTTTGTTGGTTTTTCTATAGATATTTTGAATTTCTGGGCAGAGTCAACTGACAGAAAAATTGAATATGTATTTAAAGATTATCATTCATTAGAAAAAGATTTTAAAAACGATAAAATTGATATTATTGCTAATTTCATTTATAGAGATGAAAATGATTTTTTTTCTGAAAGACTCTTTGAATTTAAAGAAATTAATTGTTTTCCTGTAAGTGTTTTTAAATATCCAAATGAATTTATTTCATTAGAACAATTACCTATTTCATCTTTAATAGGTGTTCCTAATGGCTTTGATTATAGTTTACTTTTTGAAAAATTTAATTATGAAGAATATTCATCTTTTTCTGATTTAGCTGATTCCTTAATAAAAGAAAATGTAGATGCAATAATAATCCCTTACATTTTTTATGAGTACATTTCAAAAGAGGGGTATTCAGTAATAAAGGGTTCAGGTTTCTATGATAATTATGAGTATGGAATATTATTTAACGATATGATAAAAAGAGAAGAATTTACTAACTTTATAGAAAGTAACATTTCTCAATATAATATTTATTTTAAAAAATGGTTCACAGATATTTATTTTCCTCAAGGAATAAAAAACAGAGAATTAAAATCACTTATTATCTTTATTTCATTGGTTCTCGGAGTTCTTATTTTTTTTATTTTCTTAATCAATTTTATCTTAAAAAAAGATTTAAGAAATCTTGAAGCGCAGTTGAAAGAAAATACAAATTTCAATATAAAAGCTGCGAATTTATTAAATTTTGCCCTTTCGAAAAACGAAACAGAAAAGAGTTTCTTTAATAAGATGTTAGATTTCTTTGTTGAATCGAATAAAGAAATAGATAAATGTTCCATTTCTATTTATAAAGGAGATAAGGTAAAATTTATTGCTCATAAAGGTTATTCTGATATCCTTTACAATGAAGAAATCAAAAAAGATGAATTTATTATTCCAGAGGCTCAAATAGAAATTAAAAATCTTTCCAATGTTAATGTAGAGAACAAATTTGAATGGTCAAAAAATCTATACAAAAATGGTTTCATAGAAATTAAAAATTCCCTTATAACTCCGTATAAATTCAATGAAGAAGTTATAGGTAATTTAACACTAGACAAATTTAACGAAAAAACATTTTCCCATAAAACAAAGGAAAATGCATTGTTTTTAGCAAATTTATCGTCAATATATCTTCATTTAAAGGATCAATCTGAAAAATTAGGAAAGGTAAATAAAGAAATTAGAAATACTTTATTAAAAGCAATAGAATTAAATTCAAATTTTACTCAAAATCATAGTCTTAATGTTTCAATTTTATCCAGAAAAATAGGAGAAAAATTAAATATTAATTCTGATGATATTCGTACATTAGAATTGGCTTCTGTTTTACACGATATTGGAAAAATAGGAATATCTGAGAATATAATTAATAAACCTGGTAAATTGACTTATGAAGAGTATGAAGAGATAAAAAATCATGTTATTAAGGGAATAAATATTCTTTCTGAGTCAGATATTTTTAAGCAAGTTATACCACCAGTTTTAACTCATCATGAAAGATGGGATGGAAAAGGATATCCATATGGTTTAAAGAGTTATAAAATTCCATTATTAGGTAGAATTCTCTGTATTGCAGATTCTATAGAAGCTATGTCTAGTGACAGACCTTATAGAAAGGGAATGCCTAAAGAAGAGATTATAAATGAATTAGTAAAACAATCTGGGAAACAATTTGATCCTGATATTATAAAAATTGTAGTTGAAAACTTCGATGACTTTTTTAATTCAATAGATTTGTAATTTTTGTTATATTGTATGCATTATTTAATAATTGGCAAAATAAATAAAATGAAATATAAAAATGATATAAATGTAATGTGTACTGAATTAAATAAAAGAGAGGAGGTAACATATGCTTCAAGATATTATGTCTAGAGGAGCTGAATTGGATTCAAGTGATATTCATATTACTATGGGGGGCACAGTTGTATACAGAATAAACGGTGATTTGATAGAAGAGAAAGATATGATAATTACCAAAAATCAAATGGATACAATTTTAGATGAATTAGAAATGATTTCAAATACAAATCTTAGAAAAGTTAATAAATTTGAGGTTGATTTTTCATTTACCTTCGAGAATTTTAGAATTAGAGGTAATTATTATTTTTCAGATAAAAGACCAATAGTTGCTCTTAGATTATTACCATATACTGTAAGAACAATTGAAGATTTAAATCTTCCAGTTAGTTTTAAGGATTTATGTGGATATGACAAGGGATTAGTATTGGTTGCGGGACCTACAGGAAGTGGTAAATCAACAACTCTCGCAGCTATGCTTGAATATATTAATGCATATAGAAAGGTTCATTTGATAACTTTAGAAGATCCTGTTGAATATGTTTTTAAACAAAAAAAAGCATTAATTCATCAAAGAGAGTTAGAACAGGACACCAGTAGTTTTGCTGATGGACTGAAATATGCTTTAAGGCAGGATCCAGATGTTATTTTGGTTGGTGAAATGAGAGATACTCTGACAATGGAATATACAATGACTGCTGCTGAAACGGGTCACTTGGTTTTTTCAACAATACATACAAATTCAGCTGCCACTACACCAGAAAGAGTTGTAGGAAGTTTTCCTCCTCATCAACAAAATCAAATTGCTATGCAATTATCAAATACTCTTGTTGCCATTATATATCAAAGACTTCTAAAAAGAATTGACAAACCAGGAAGAAAAGCTGTTATTGAAATACTTATAGCTACTACAGGTATAAAAAGTCTGATTAGAGATAAAAAATTCCATCAAATAGAATCCATGATGCAAACAGGTGGAAGATATGGAATGATTGCTTTTGATGACGCGCTAATAAAAGAATACAAAAATGGTATAATCGACGAGGATCAACTAAAGAATTTTTCAAGAGATCCTGCATCAATATCGCGGAGGATGAGATAGTGGATTTAACAAAGATAATGAAATCTTTTGAAGCAGAACATGAAAGGATCGAGAAAGAACTCACAAAACCAGAAATTTTGTCTGACTCAGATAAATTGAGTAAACTTGGAAAAAAAC
>CAZGZM010000143.1:0-6342 GCA_964529955.1 uncultured Thermotogaceae bacterium | reverse complement strand
GGAAAAGAATCAATGGAATATCTTCTTGAAGAGGTCGCATCTATTCATTCCCAAACACAGATCGCTATTGTAATCGGAGCAGGTAATATAATAAGAGGCAAAGAGTTGGGAGAGATAAAAACAAGTATAGCAGATAGCATTGGTATGCTAGGTACAGCTATTAATGCCGCATATTTATCTGAAAGATTTAATAATTACGGACTTAGAGCACATGCAATCACATCAATAGTCAATCTCCCTACCTTCGAAAATTATGAATATAAGACAACAGAACAGTATCTTGAAAAAAATGAAATTGTAATTTTTGGTGGAGGAACTACACTTCCGTATTTTACAACTGATACAGCAGCTGCGATAAGAGCAATAGAAATAAATGCAGATTTGATTGTCAAGGCAACAAAGGTTGATGGAGTTTACGATAAAGATCCAAAGAAAAATAAGGATGCAGTTAAGTTCAATAAATTGACATTCACAGAAGCAATAAATAAAAAAATCGAGATAATGGATAACGAGGCTTT
The DNA here is from genome assembly GCA_964529955.1 of uncultured Thermotogaceae bacterium. Classification (GTDB taxonomy): domain Bacteria; phylum Thermotogota; class Thermotogae; order Petrotogales; family Kosmotogaceae; genus JASGMR01. Next base: position 5,824 of record CAZGZM010000143.1, on the reverse strand, counting down.
CTCGCTTTGTGACAGATTTAAAAAAGCAATTTTAGTTCTTGATTTTTTCAAAAAAGGAAATATACTTAATGCTATAATAGGAAAAGAAATCGGTACACTGGTATTACCGGATTAAATGGAGGTGTTTAAATGTATTCTGAAATTATTGATGTACTAGCAAGGGAAGTATTGGATTCAAGAGGAAACCCAACAGTTGAAGTTGAAGTATTTTTAGATGATGGAGCATTTGGAAGAGCTATGGTTCCTTCAGGAGCATCCACAGGTAAATTTGAAGCTTTAGAATTAAGAGATGGAGACAAATCCAGATATATGGGCAAAGGTGTTTTAAAGGCTGTAGAAAATGTAAATGAGATCATCGCTCCAGAAATTATTGGATTAAATGCTTTTGAACAAGTTATTCTTGATAAAACTCTCATCGAACTCGATGGAACAGATACAAAATCAAAATTAGGTGCAAACGCAATATTAGGTGTTTCAATGGCAACAGCAAGAGCAGCTGCTAACTCATTGGGAATCCCACTATACCAATATTTAGGTGGAGTAAATGCAAAGGTTTTACCAATTCCATTCATGAACATTGTTAATGGTGGAGAACACGCAGACAACAGCTTGGATATTCAGGAATTCATGGTAGCTCCAGTTGGTTTAAAAACTTTCAGAGAAGCATTGAGAGCAGGAGCAGAAACATTCCATAACCTTAAGAAAATCCTTAAGGCTGAAGGTCACGTAACAGCTGTTGGTGATGAAGGTGGATTCGCACCTAACTTCAAAAACAACGAAGAAGCAATTCAGTACATCATCAAAGCAATCGAAGCAGCTGGATATAAACCAGGCGAAGAAGTGGCAATCGGACTCGACTGTGCTGCAAGTGAATTTTACAACGAAGAAACAAAAAAATACCATATTGATGGAAAAGACTTAAGTGCAGAAGATTTAGGCGATTACTATGGTTCATTGGTTGAAAAATATCCTATCGTAAGTATTGAAGATCCATTCGATCAGGATGATTGGGCAGCATATACCTTATTCAACAAAAAATTCGGTGAAAAAGTTCAAATCGTTGGAGACGATCTCTTCGTAACAAATATCGAAAGATTGAGAAGGGGTGTTGAAGAAAAGGCATGTAACTCAATCCTAATCAAGTTAAATCAGATTGGATCAGTTACAGAAACATTAGACACTATCGAATACGCTCACAAAAACAACATGACTACAATGATTTCACACAGATCAGGTGAAACAGAAGATACATTCATTGCTCATTTGGCTGTAGCAACAAATGCAGGTATGATCAAAACAGGATCAGCATCCAGAAGCGAAAGAATTGCAAAATATAACGAATTAATGAGAGTTGAAGAGGATCTCGATATCGCAGCAGAATATAGAGGAAAATCTTCTTTTTACAATCTCTAAGAATATATCCAGATAAAGAGAGCCTTCGGGCTCTCTTTTTTTAAACCCATTTTATGTTATTCTTGTCATACTAATATAAAATTAAGAAAGCGACTAGCAAAGTGAGAAAAAATTTAATTGTTTTCCTTTTTGGATTATTTATTGTAGTTTTATCTTCCTATTTTTCCTATACTACTTCCGAAACAATTATCATTCCCATTCTTTTTATACCAGGATGGCTTATGATAACGGTTTCTCATGTAATATCCCTTATAAAAAAATACAGAAAAAATCACAATAAATTCTTTTTTATAACTCTCCCAGTAATACAAACAGTTATAGCTCTTATAATCGCAGATTTTAAATTTACAGAACCCTATTCAGCGGTATTTGAATTTTTCATAATAATACTCTGCTGGAGCGTTTTCCTCCTAATGGTAATATTTTCAGATTTTTATGATTTAGTAAAAAAAGATTATTCTACAAAAACAAAAAGAGTAAAAATGTTAGTGATTTTCCTTACAAGAAGTTTATTAGGAATCTCATTCTTTCTCATATTCTTATTTCTCATTTGGCCCGGTAATTTCGTATTCATAATTAGAAATCCCGGGTGGATAGTTTCAAAATTCATCACTTCTGAAGAACAATATAATAATGAAATTAAAATAGATGCCACATATGCCCTTTTTTATATAAACGGACTGGAAATAATAAAAAATGAAATACTTCAAGAAAAAGATTTATTTCAAAAAAATTATACTGAGCTGACAAAATCCGAAAAGGATAGAATCTCTAAACTATGGTTGAAATTTATAGATTACGTTTCAGGTCTCAGATTAATACAGAACAAATACATTTCATACAGTTCAATAAAGGAGTCTCTCAAAACAGATGAAGATATCGAATCATCAATTATAGAATTTTCATGTCTGCTAGCTAAGGTAAAAAACACATATGAATTGGTAAAACTCCTAAACAATAATAAGATGATGGAAAATTATCTTAATTATGGTTATGTAGATAACGTATTTCCAAGAAACGAGTACTTCTTCATTAAACAGGAACTTGGAAGTATGTTAAATATATTCCATTTGGGAAAATTATTTGATTATTTTAGCAATAGAGACATAACTGCCTCTAATATTGAAATAAATGATTTGTTAAAGTACATAAATTCAAATGATGAATACGTTATTGATTTATACGAAGACAGAAAATTTGATCTTTATTCTGAAAATTTCTTCGAACAGTTGGATAAATTCACTTCCTTTATCTTGAGTCCTGCTAGAAAGAGTATAATGATATCTCTTACTGGAATTGAATATGGTCCAAGAAAGGAAAAATTAATATCAAAAAGTGAAATCAAAAAAATAGAAAAACTACTTTTACCAGGAGATATACTGTTGAGGAGAAATAAATGGCAGGCTACCAACGTTGGAATACCGGGTTTTTGGACACATTCAGGAATATATACAGGAACACTGAAACAACTCAATGAATACTTCGATGGTATAACTTTTCTAGAAAACCAGAAATTCAGTGAATACTTAGAAGAAAACTTTCCCGACATATACAATTACTATATTGAAAACAACCCTTCAGTTATAGAATCAATAGCTCCATGCGTCTCTCTCACTCCCCTTTCAAACATTGCAGAATCAGACTTCTTCGCTGCATTAAGACCAGAATTAAGCAGAGAAGATATCTTCAAAGCTATAATAAAAGCTTATGAATTCTATCAAACACCCTATGACTATTCATTTGACTTTTTCACAGATGATGGATTAGTTTGCAGTGAGTTGGTTTCAAAGGCATATTATGATAACGATGTAAAAAAAGGACTTCATTTCTATTATAATGAATATGAGAACAAACCAATTCTCTATCCAAACGACATAGCAAAGAAGTTCGCAAAGGATTATGGAACGGAAAACGAAGAATTGGAACTTGTAGTTTTTTATGATGCGCTAGATATCGCAGAAGCTTCATTTATAAATTCTCTTGAAGCTTTTATAAAATCATCAGAACGATCAAAATGGGATTTTTAGGAGGATACAAATGAAAAAAATAATTCTGGTATTATTAGTATTGAGTATTGTTTTGCTGAGTTTTGCCTTTTATGAAGAATACAATCTTTACTACGGTAATCTTCATTCTCATACAGGCTATTCAGATGGAGTTGAAACACCTACCATAGCTCTTGAATATTCAAAGGATTATCTCGATTTCATGGCAATCACTGATCATGCTTATTATTTTCTCCAGGAATTGCCCAATGGACAAAATAAATACGATGCTATTATTGAAGAAGCTCATGCAGCTACCACCGATAACTTTTTAGGAATACCAGGATTTGAATGGACTGCAACAGGACCGGGGCATATAAATTTTTACGATGTTGAAACCTATACTGACAGAAATGACGATCCGAGTCTTGATTCTCTATACGAATGGGTAAACCTCAACAAACCAATAGGACAATTCGATCATCCAATCTCAATGTTTGGAATTTTCGATGACTGCAAATACTATCCCTATGTTGATAAATATATGAATCTATTCGAAGTTGGAAATGGAAACTGGTATCAGAACCAAACGATTTCGGAGGAAATGCTTGAAGCATTTGATTTAGCTCTTAATAATGGATGGCATCTGGGAACAACAATCGGACAGGATAACCATAAACCCAACTGGGGTTCGGCAAACGATTCAAGAACAGCAATCTTTTCCAAATCCCTCACTTACGAAGATATATATGATTCAATGAGGAAAATGCTGACCTATGGAACGGAAGACAAAAATCTTATTCTGAAATTCTGGGCAAATGATAAACCAGCAGGCTCGATTATTTATGATGCAGAAAAAGTCTATTTCAACATAGAGTTACTCGAAACTCTAGACGATAAAATCGAAACAGTCTATATTTACGCCAAAAATGGAATATATAAAGAAATAGAAGTGGATTCAAATGAATTCAGTTATTCCTTTGAAATAGAACCTGAATCAGGATACGAATTCTACTACTTAATAATAAAAGAAAACGATGGAGAAAGAGCGGTATCAACACCTATATGGCTCCAGTCATCGAACAAGACATATCTATTCAATCTCATTGCATTTCCCGAAAGTGTTAAATTAGGAGAAAATACAAAACTATTCTTCGATCTGGTCAATATGAATAAAGAAGAAAAAACACTGCAATTGAAAATAAAGGGAGAAAAGGAAACACTACTCACCAAAGAATACATCTTAGAACCAGAATCAATCTCATACGAAGATCTTCAAATAGTAGTTAAAGAGGGAAAAATGGATCTTTATATTGATGATGTATATTACGCTTCTGCAATAGTTGAAATAAAATCAGAAGACGCACTCACAATTAAAATCGACAGAACCCATTACAACTATGGAAAAGACTACAGAGAACCATTCATAGAAAAAACGAATGAACTCGGAAACGAAGTTGGATACGTAGAAAAAATGATAAAACCAAACTCATTGGAAAAAACAGACATTTTCATCATTCCGCTTCCTGGAGAAGAGGGAACATTTGACAAAATGAAAATGCTCCATACAATGCACTATACAATACTTGAAAAATTCATAAAAAGCGGTGGAATACTAATAATAATGGGAAATAATGCAGAAAGAACAGAAGAAATAGTAGACAGCTATAACGATTTCCTGGAACAAATCGGAGCAGAAGACAGATTTAATGAATTAGGCACAACCCTCCAATCAGGAAAGCAAAAATACGAACTACAAATCGAAACCGGAAAAATAATCCTACTCGCAGAAGATAATAATGAAAATTTAGGAGAAATAATTAGTGGCTGGTGATTAGTGATTGGTGAGTGATAATTGGACGAGGAAATTCGGGTGAACTCGAAGAAAATAGGGATTGTCACTCGTTCCAAAAGTGACTGTACCATTTTTTCTGAGAGGTATACAATAATTATTTTGAATTTCAGAGCAGTAAGTTTTTTGTTAACTATTTGCTATTAACTATTAGCTGTATTTAAATTCTCCCCCCTCGGGGTCATACGAAATCTGAATAATTCTTGGAACAGAATAATTCAAAGAATATTTCCTGGCTAAAATTTTCGAGAATCACAAAAATTTTTACAATGAATTGTCAGATTCTTTCGAAGCACCCTATTGCTCTATTTATATTTTCGAAGAAAATCTTGTCCTTTATGAACCTATAATTGCTTTATATAGGATATTACAGGTAATAATAAATAGTGTCCCCATTTATCAGGATATTAACTGTTTCTATTATCTTGAGTGAAGTAATATATAGTATCTCATTGACCTCTTTTTAAAGATAATTCAAGCTACCCAAATAAAATACAAAGCGATACCTATTAAAGCCCATCCGCTGAAAAATTCTATTTTACTTTGGAATTTTGTAATCTTGGATATATTCTTA
>CAZGZM010000142.1:1764-6372 GCA_964529955.1 uncultured Thermotogaceae bacterium | reverse complement strand
CAAATAGCAGATTACAAGAAACCTACTTTTAAAACTGATGCAATACCTCAAGAAAAATTATTCAAAGTAGTAGAGTATATAAAAATAGATTTAGCAAGCGAATATTTTTTTGGTGAGCCTGTTTCCTTCGGTTCTGTATCGTATATACTTTATAATGACGGAATGTATATTGATAGTGGATCTGGAATTCTAGATGAAGAAGGAAAAGCTGTATTAGGGTACGGAAAGGATCTTACTCCAGGATATTATAATATGACAATAAGTGTTTCAGACGAAACAGGAATGGAAACTAGCAACAATGTATTCTTCAAGGTAATAAAGGGAAACTATGAGTTCCAATGTAATTTTGAATGGGTTGAAGATGATATAAATCTTGAAATAAAAACATTGGATATTGACAGTACGCCAGTTTCAGAGCCCTTCCAATTAAAAGTATGGTATGAAGAATCAATTAAATTGGGTGATGATGAATATAAAGATGTTAAGTTTATTATTTACAATGAATCATTAGTTTCTGATATAGATGGAGAAGCTTATATAAGTCTTGATATTTCTTCAGTTCCTAAGGATCAGTATTTATTTGCGGATTTAACAGGAAATAATGGTGAAAATCTGAAAAAATCAATATATCTTAGCAGATATACTCCTTCAAATGAATATTTTAGAGTTGATAATATTAGTTACTCAAAACCAGGAGACTTAACTTCAATAGACGTATTTTCTCCTTATGATATAGATTTGTGGTGTATTGCAGATTTCTCTGGAGTAATTCATTCAGCAAAATTAGAAATATTTAAAGGAAATAATACAATTGAAATTCCGGTACCTGAGGATTACAGTTTTGGAAGATATTCAATTTATCTTAAAGGTTTTAAAGGTGACAATAAAGTAGATGAGGAATTCAGTGCGTATTTAGATTTAGAAAATAAAGATTATAAACTTACTTTCACTGGTGAAAAAATATTCGTGCCTGGGGAAAGTGGAAAAATATATTTGAACGTTAAAGACTCAGAGGGCAATCCGGTGGAAACTAATCTTACAATTTCCATTCTTTCACAGGCTTTAAAGGAACTTTATGAAGGCAAAGACTACGATTCATGGAAAAATGCAATTGAAGAACCATTTTATTATGGATTCAACACGATTTCATTTGTTTCTGTTAACTATAATCCCTATCCATCAATTGCTAATCTTATAACTTTGGAACAACTTTCAATGCCTGCAGCTGAATCAAAAGTTGCTAGAACAGCAAGTGTAGATTATGCCTTTGGAAATGAAAAAGCTGGTGCAGCACCCGAAGGTCAGGGTGAAGCAGAAGAGGACAGTGCAGCTGAAATTTCTGCAAGAAAAGATTTCAATGATTCGGTGTTATGGAATATAACTACATTTACAAATGAATCAGGAGATGCCGAAATATCATTTGTAATGCCGGATGATTTAGATCAATGGCTTGTAAGAACTCTTGTTGTAGATAGTGAAGGTAATTTTGGTTATGGAAGGGAATTATTACAAACTAAAAAAGATATTACTATTACAAGTTATCTTCCTGAATTTTATGTTTCAAATGATAAAACTGTATTCTCCTTTGTGATAAGAAATAATTCTGATGAAGAAACAAATTTTGAATGCACATTTAATCTTAAGGGAGAAAAGGATAATTCTCAAACAGTATTAATAAAATCCCATTCTTCCAAGGTTATGAAATACGAATATTTTATAAAGGATCTGAACCCTCAATTCAAACAAGAAGAAATAGAAATTAATTTCCAGGTAAAATCAGAAATCGGTAGCGATGCGGTTCAGTATTCGATTCCTGTATATTCTTCATATACATACTTAAAGGACGGTTATTTCAACATAATCGAAGATAATTTAAATATAACCTTCGATGAACTCAGCATAGTTAATTTAACTACAGGAACAAATTTAGATCCAATATCTTTGCAGGGTATAGAATATCTTATCGAATATCCATATGGATGTACTGAACAGACAACAAGTAAATTAATTCCTTTGTATATTTATTATGATCTGATAGTGGAAAACGGTTTGCTTTCTAAGGAAGAAATTGATCAGAGAATTTCTAAAGGATTGGAAAGAATATACGGTTTTCAAAGGTATGATGGTAAATGGGGTTGGTGGCAGGATTCATCTCCAGATAGGTTTATGACATCTTATGCAATGTTTGGACTTTATTTGGCCCAGGAATATGGATTTGATGTTAATGAAAGCGTTCTAGAAAATGGATACGAAGGTTTGAAAAACTATTATAAATATAATCCAGACCCACTTGTACAGTATGTATATATTCTTTATTCAAAAATGTATGAAAATGAAGTTGATGATGCGAAAGCATATGTAGACGATCCCGCATCACTTGCTTTAACCTCATTAGCTGCCCATGAATTGGGATCAATAAGTCAGACTGTTGAATACTTTGATAAGATATGGGAAAAGCTTGATTTTGAAGATAGAAGTACTTTAGATTTTTCATCCTTTGATTATTTCTTTGATGAAGTAGTATCATTAGCCTTTATTGCAAGAGCTGCAGAAGCAGCTGAACAATATAATGCAGAAAAAAATACTGTCATGGAGATATTAAAAATGAATCAGGGAGGTTATTGGGGATCAACCGCTTCAACTTCAATAGCTCTGATGCAGCTAGATAAATTCAGCAGTATTTTTAATGCTGATACAAAAATTTCGGTTGAATCTAAATCATATAATAAAGAAAATATAAATCCTAATATGACTGTTGATTTAGTTTTCCAGCCTGGAGAAACTTTAACAATTAAAACAAAGGAACCCATTTATGTTTCTATCAGCAAAGAAATTCCAAAGGCATTCTCTGATATAGACAATTCTAAACTTGACGATGAAAATATTGGTTTATACAGAATATTAAGAAGAATCGAAAGAGTTCCCAAAGATGATGTTTTTATTAGAACAATGCCTCAAATAAATTCTCCGTATATTGTTGAATCAATAGAAAAACTTGATTTCAAAGAATTAGAGACACTTGAAATTGTTCTTGATAAAAAATATAAAGGCTACGAATTATCCTTTGAATCAAGAGAACTTAAACTCGGTGATTACTATTTAGGACTGAATTTTAACGATTCTTCAGTAATGGGTAAATTTAATGAAGGAATATTAATAAGAGTATCAGAATATGACTGGTATGGAAATAAAGAAGCATTCTATAGGATTTCATTCAAAGAAAATTCAGTTCTTAAGGTTGGAGATATAATAATCTCAGAGATGAGAATGAAATCACCAGATTATTTGAGATATATGGTATTAGAGGATTATAAACCTTCATGCAGTGTTAATATTCAAGGAAATGAGGATCTATTCTACGATGGATATTATTATAAGTTCAATAACGATTATTCATATGATACTTATTATTCATTTAAAGAGGAACTTTATGACAAGAATAGTTATTTCTTTGATTGGGAAGGAAATTATTTAGTCAGATCTGCATATCAATTAATTGCAGCAGGAGAATATATAGTTCCTCCAGCTCACGCATGGGGAATGTATGATGATTATATAAATGGAACTTCGAAGGAAATAGAAATCACCGTTTATGAAAAGTAGTTTTTTAGTTGTTTTAATTACAATTTTATCTACAATTTCTCTGGCTTACAGTTTGTATACTGTAAGCTGGAGTGATTTTTCTGATTATAGAGATAAAATTGAAAATATTACAGGAATTAATATTTCTCAATCCCAGATAAAAGTTTATGTGTGTTCTAGTACTGCAGAATTTACGGAGCTATCAGGATCTCCATATTGGGTTTTAGCTTCTTATTCGTATGGGAAAATTTATTTGCAGCCTACTACTATTATACCTAATCTTCAGATGACAATTATTCATGAATTGTCTCATTCATTTTTTTCTCAATTCAATTTTCCTTACTGGTTGGAAGAGGGTTTAGTATGTATAATTACAGGTGAATGGATTGGGGAAAAATACGATTTAATGGAAAATCTAGAGGATATAGAATTTAATTCTTTGAATTATTATTCTTATGATGATTATTCATATTCCTGTTGGGTTGAAGCGAGTAAATTGTTATCAAAGAATTCTTTTGTTTTTTTTCTGAATAATTATTAGCTTTTTACTTATTAACGATTTTTATAAATAAAAAATCTGATATAATATAGAATAAATTTGTAGGGGATGAAGACATCTATAAACTTAACGAATTCATTAGAAATATTTCCTTATTAGGACCTGTTTTTTCAAAAAGTGAAATATTACAGATAAGTGAAGATCTTTCAAATGATGAAATTTCAGAATTTGTTGCGGCTTCAATTAATAATGGATTTCTTAAAAATGAAAATGATAACATAGTATTTTGTGATTATAACTATTGGGAAAATATTTTTAATTCGCAAAATATTGATGATGATTTTCATAGAAAGATAATCTTTAAAAGAAAAACAGTAGATGCTATTCTCTTCCATTACTATGACTCAAATATTTCCGAAAATGAGTTTATATATCGTTTATCTCTATCAATAAAAAACAGTATAAAAAAATGCGAGAACCTAATATTAATAGAAAGTAAAATGAATTTATGGAAATCGTTATTGAAA
>CAZGZM010000142.1:0-1754 GCA_964529955.1 uncultured Thermotogaceae bacterium | reverse complement strand
ATTCAGGGAGCGGTTAGATGATGGTGGCGTGTTCCTATGGATACCGTCCCATATCCAAGGACTTAAGTGTGTTTCGGCATTTCTTGAATCCCCAATATTTATAGAAAATAAAATCAAGTTATTGAAATCTTTATTGAAAAGAGAAACATGGTTATTAAAATATATGACCCTAAAGGTAAATTCATTCTCAAGAAAAGGAACAGAAGATATTAATGTTTTTTATGATGAATTGATTAAAGGTAAATTTCACGGAGATTTTTTTTCTTTATTAAATATATTATCAAAGACAAAAGATAGAAAAACCTTTTACGAATTAATCGAAACTTTAAAGAAACAAAATTTATCGTATTACAGACAAAGGGTAGTTGAATATTTTTCAATATATATTAATAGTAAGTATGAAAAATCACTCAATAAATCTAAATTAGCTAATAAATATAATGATTTTTCAGATAATATTGAACCATTGAGTGTTTATTTCACTTATCTAAAATTGAATTCATTATATAAATCATTATATCTTCTAGAATCCCTTTCAAAAAATAATTACAGGAAAATATTAACTGATTCAATAAAATTAGCAGAAAATAAAAATACAAAATACATTTTAAGCAAATTCTTAGCTCTATTAAGTGATTATTATCAGATTTCTTCTCCTAAATTTTCTGAAATATTAATAAAGAGAGCGAGAGAAATTGCTTTTGAATGCGGTGATTTATATTCAATGGCGTCTAATGGAATTGCTATGGTTTACTCTTTATTTTATAATGTTTCAATAAATGAATTAAAAAGAGTATTAGTAGAACTGGAAAATCTTTTAAATAAACTGAATAATCATGAAATAAATTATCGGTATTTTATTTTTAAATCCATGGTAGCCTCATATGACATTAGAATAGAAGATTCATTAAAATTTATTGATAATGCTAAAGAGGAATTTTTGAAAACAAATAAGAATTTTCAGTTTCAGTACATTAGAAATACTGAATCTCCAGAATTATTACTTTATGCTATAAATGGGATGGAAAAGGAACTTAAGCAATTTGCTAAAAAAATAATGAAAGAGTCAAACTTCCGTAGAAGAAGAGATGATAAAGATAAAGATTTAATATACGAAATAGCAAATAAATTTATTAATAATGAACCTCAAGCTTATAAAGAATACAAAAATGCAAGAACTAAAATGGAATTTTATATTGAAGAACTCGCTATTTTTGTTAGTAATTATATAGATGAAGAAAATTATTATGATTTTTTTGATTGGTGTAAAACAAAGGTAAGCACTTCTAGAAAGGATGGTGTGTTTTTTACTGAAGCAATGTTTTTTGAAGCTTTGGCAAGGGCATCAAAGAAAGTAGGAAAAATTGATTGCACATATAGATTTGCAAGAAATGCTATATCTTATTATTCAGCTAATGGCTTATTTAATCGATCTGCTATACTGGAAAAATTTTTCTTTGGTGAAAAACAGACAGTTCAAGAAATTAATAAAGTAAAAGATTCTGTTAAAGAAAATAGAATTCCAGATTTAATTTCTCTAGAAAATATCGAAGAAGCTTTTCGGGAACAAAATTTAGTATTGATGAATTATATTAATATGATGGCATTATTTAGCGAAGCTAAAAATATTGAAGGTATATTAGAAATGCTTATACAATATATTAAAAATAATTATCCAGCTAATAACGTAAAAATATCTTTCAAATGGAATGAAGATATAATTAAAGAATCTGGTGAAGAAAAGATTCCCTATT
>CAZGZM010000141.1:0-6377 GCA_964529955.1 uncultured Thermotogaceae bacterium | reverse complement strand
CAAGGGGTGTTTGACCTTCATATTCTTCAGGTACATTATATGCATCCATATATTTATATTTCAATTCCTGATTTTCTGGTTGATCTAAATCATAATAATTTAATTCAATCTCATCATCCAGCTCAAAACTAACCATTTCAAGAAGTGTTTTTACTTCTGCACAATTTAGACAAGTATCAACACCGAAAAAATCAACTGGAATTTTTGAAAAAGTGAGTATGGTTACTAAAAGAAATATTGCTAATATTATTTTCTTCAAATTATTCCTCCAACTATTTCTATTTATTCAACTGATCCAGCAAAAGACATAAAATATTCTGGCCAATAGTCAACAGGGCAAATTGAATCTGCAATATCTGATTTATCTGAAGAATTATTTTCGCCAGTTGCACTACCTGTAAATTTGCTAGAACTACATCCACATGCACCACAATCAGGAATAGAAAGTATTATATCTCTTTTTAGATTTTCAGAGAATGTATTTTCTGATATTGTTAAAGTTCCATCTCCAGTTAATCCTATAGCTTCTTCGAAATTATGAATAAAATTATTATTTTGAATTACAAAAAAACCGTCTCTTGAAACCCAAATTGAATTATTATTTGAAGTAAAAATGGAAGATTTTATATTTGCATATCCATTAAAAGAAAAATATAAACCATAATTTAATTGTTTGAAATTTGAGTTAGTAATATTTAATTCTGTCTCCCCATAAACCATCAATCCTGTTGTTTTTAAAACAGCTTTTTCATAATCATTTGCTTCCTCTAGTGTATAAAAATTACAATTGTTGAATTCTAAATCTCCTGATGATATTAATGCTCCATATTTATTGACCATTATATTTACATTTTCTATAATTCCCTTTCCCTTAGTTATTTGCAATGAAATCTTTACTGCTTTCAAGGTTAAATTTTTCATAACAAAGTCTTGAGCTTTATATATGTTAAAAGTAGGTTTTTCATCAGTGTTATTAATAATTGTAGTTGTTTTATCCTCACCAATTATTTCAATAGACTTTCTTAAATCCAATTTTTCATCATATGTTCCCGCTTTTATAAAAACAGTATCTCCATCAACTGCAGCATCAATTGCTTCTTTAATAGTTGAATATTCTCCTTCACCAGAACCAACTGTTAAAGTTGTTGAAAACAAGGACACTACTGCTAAAATTAAAAAAAATGTAAATAATACTTTTTTCATTCAAAACCCTCCTGATATTTATTCTGAAATTATTTTATCAATATATTCTGTTAAATCCTTTAAATTTGGATCAAATATTGTTTCTTTGTAAAGTATCTGTTCGGGTTGTAAATTCATTCCAAAAAAATTTTTGATTCTGACAGAATTTACCTCCATTACTGAGCCTTTCAAACTTATTCCAAAAAATAAGCCCTTTGAAATCGAATATGAATATATTGCAGCATTTAAAGTATAATCTGTTTCAGCGTTTATTGATCTACCTGTTGGACCTGCTGCAATGTCTAAATTCGCACCGATTGTTACATTAGTATTTTTGAGGAAGTTTTTAAAACCTGATTCGTTCATGATTAATAGAACCAATCCGGTTTTTGAAACTCCAAATTGAAATCCTCCGCTTACACCTTTGAGTGTAAGAAAAAGTGGACCTTTCCAGGAATTTTCTTCATCTTTTCTTAGTAATATTCCGTCACCAAAGTTTCCCCCTATAAAAAAGCCAGCTTTAACTAAATTTGGATATATAGCTATTCCCTTTGCTTTTTTCAATACATTTATGAATAATGCATTATCGGGGATATTTGATAATTCCTTTAATGTATCAAGTGATTCATTGAATATATAGTCCATAATTATTTGCTTGCTTGATAATCTGCTACTGTTTGGTTAATATAATCTGTAATAGTAACTACTTCAGCACCTGTAGCTTGAATATCAAAAACTATGTCGTGTGGTTCATGAAGTTGTCCATAATATTGAATTGTAGCATCATTAAATTGCTCTATTACGGAACCTTCTATTGATAAACCAGCGTACGCTCCCTTTGATATTGAATATGAATATATTGAAGCGTCTAGAGTGTAATCTGTTTCTGCTGAAAAGGATCTTCCCAAAGGTCCTGCAGCAACTCCAGCGTTTCCTCCAAGAGTGACATTGTTAGCCTGAGTAAAATTATTAAAAGCAGTTTCGTTCATTAATAATAAAATTAAACCTGTCTTAGAAACTCCTATCTGAAAACCAAAACTTAATCCGGTCATTTTAAGGAACAGAGGCCCATACCATACATTGTTTGAATCCTTTCTTAAAAGAAAACCTTCTCCATAGCTTCCACCAACAACAAGACCAGCTTTGATCATATTAGGGTAAATAACAACTCCCTTTGCTTTACTTAATATATCTTTAAATACTATTCCATCAGGAGCTTCGGTTATTTGTTGTAAAACATCTAAAGAATCGGAAAACATGGTATCAAAATTCACCGTTTTTGAAAATGAAAATATACCAATAAATATAACAATTAAAATCAAAAAAATCTTTTTCATAATACGCCTCCGTTTATTCCTTTGCTTTTTTGATAATATCTTCAGCAGCAGTATTCGCCGTAGAAAAAGCTGCTTGAATATTAAATCCGCCTGATTTTCCATCAATATCAATTATTTCGCCCGCAAAATATAATCCTTCAATTATATTTGATTCCATACAACGACTTTTTATTTCTTTTTTGTTTACACCGCCTCTAGTAACCATTGCTCTGTTCCTCCTGAACATTTTTCTGTTTGCTGATTTATGATTTATTTTCTACTTTAAAATCCATTTTTGAAATCTTATTAAACATTTTCTCTCTTTCATATTTTGAAATACTTTTCCACTTCTTCTTTCCTAGAGTAACGATTGCTTTTTTTAGAAATCTTTTTGGGAGACCTGTCTTTCTTGAAATATAATTAATTGCTAATAATTCTGAGCTGCTTTTTTCATTCTCTATATTATAATATTTTTTTTGAGTAAATGATATAGATATATCATCATTTTTGTCGGCATATCTTGAAAAGTCCAAAATAGCTGGGCCCGAAAGATCTCTATGTGTAAATAGCAGATCTCCTGAACAATATATTTTTTTGTTTTTTTTAAGATTTACTTTAACATTTTTAATGGATATTCCACTTAAATCTTTAAAAATATAATCTTTAACTTGCAATGAGCACAACCCTGGTGTTGGGTTTATTATAGTGTGACCGAATTTTTTCGCTAAATTATATCCTGATCCATCAGATCCCGTAAGCGAATAACTTTTTCCGCCTGTAGCTAAAATTAAGAAGTTTGATAAGAAAAGGTCTTTTGAAGTTCTCACTTTAAATATTTTTTCTTTTTTTATTTCTGTTATCTCAGTATCAGTTTTAATTTTCACATCATTTTTTTTACAATTATTGATGAGTATATTTAATATGTCGTTAGCGTTATTGCTTTTTGGAAAATACTTTCCATTTTCATCAGAATAAAATAAAACACCTCTTTTTGAAAAAAAAGATAATAAATCTTTATTGGAGAATTTATAAATTGATCTTTTTATAAAATTCTTACTCTCATAATAGTTTTCGATAAAGGAAGATATATCACCGGTATGAGTGATATTACATCTACCAGAACCAGAAATAGATAATTTTTTCCCCAGAATTGGTTGATGATCAATAAGTAAAACCTTTAATTTTTTATCAGCTATGCAACTTGAAGCGAAAAGACCAGCGGGTCCTCCCCCTATTATAATTACATCAAAGATTAATGTTCTTCCATCCATGGTTTTAAAAAATGTTCCCATATTCTTTTAATAACTAAACACGCAGGAACAGCTATAAAAGCTCCAGGGAAACCAAATAATTGGCTCATTAAGATCATTAGAACTATTATTAGAAATGGATTTACTTTGTTTAATCCCTGAGAAATTTTTAAAAAGAGTATAAATGCAAATGCGTGAAGGAAAATTATAATAACTACTAGTATAATAAAATCAAACCAGCTCTTTGAATAAAGTGCTAAAAGAAGAACAGGGACTACTTCAAAAACAACACCTACAACCGGGACAAGATTTGTAATAGCTGCCCAAAATCCTACAAGTAATGCAAAGGGAAGGCCGAGAGCTTGAAATGAAATGCCCATTGTAAATCCAACAATTAATGCGCAAATTATTATTGAAATTAGATATCTTTCCAAGCTTACATAAGTATCTTTTAAAAATGGAATAGCATTCATTCTACTTCTCTTTGGATATATTAACGGTGCGAATTTTTTAAACCCTCCAAAATAATAACTTAAATATATAGATCCTAGAATTATGAAAAATATTATATAAACTGTTGTTCCAAGAAAATTTGGTATTTTTTCTAGCCAGTAGGGAATATTAGTTCTTACGAAATTTTTAATTTGATTTAGAACATCACGAACTGTATTCATTATTTGAGTTTTTCTACTTTCACTTAAAGAAGATGGAATGAAATAATCCGCAGCATCTCTCCATAATTCCTTTGAGTCTAAGCTTAAAGTATTTTCATATAAAATATTTGAAATATAAGTTGAATTATCCAGAGAAAGGTATTTATCAGTGATTTTTTTTATTGAATCGAGAGAATAATTAAATGAATCTTCTGGAGAAATAATTATTATATTACTTTGAGGATATTTATCAAGTATTTCATTCAATTCTTTGTCGTTACTATTAAAATCCATTTCAGAATAGTAATCTTCTAAATCCTTTTCGAGTTGTAGGAGATTGGTTTTCTCAGTTTGAGATAATTTTGATAAAAACGCGTTGTCAGACAAAATTTTTGATATATTATTTTTTATATCAAAGGAAGTTATATCAGTATTCTTTTCTGCAGGAAAGAAATCCATAGAAAGGTTATAAAGGTTTGTAGCCTCTTTAAATACTATAGGGATAAGAAAAAAGATTACAAGACCTATAATAACAAATATTGCTGTAAAGGCTATGGAAATCGAAACACTCTTTCTTATTTTTAACTTGGTTGACAAAAATTTATTCCAGGGTTCTAATAATAAAACAATACCAACAATTCCAAAGGAAATTACAGCAATCGATGCTGATGTGAAACCAATAATTATAAATATTACTAAATAAATAAAGGTGAATAAAGCTGCTATATTTCTTGGAGATAACTTTTTAAACATATTTACTCCTTAAATGGTAGTTTAAATAATTTTTTTATTTCTTCCAAATCTTCTGTTATTCCCAATGTAATCATAAGTCTTATTCGTGCTTTCTGAGAAGATAGTTCTTGAGCAAATATAGCTCCGGAATCCTGGAGTTCTCTACCACCACCTATGTAAGCGTAAACACCAAGAACTCTTCCCTTCCAGCAGCGAGAAGTAATTATTACTGGAATATTTTTATCACAAATTATTTCCTTTACTTTTTTTGATATTGCTGGAGGAACATTTCCTCTTCCAAATGATTCCAAAACAATACCACTATAATTCTGTTTCTTCAAATATTCTAGAATATCTCCATTATCTCCAGTATATGTTTTAACTAAAGCAACATTGGATTGAATTTTTTTTGGAGAAATGGTGCATCTTAGAATAGACTTTCTAAAAAACAGTACCATATCATCATCTACTATTCCTAAAGGGCCATGCCCAGGAGAATCAAATGTAGCAACATTGCTGGTATATGTTTTTGTCACTTCCCTTGCGGCATGTATTTCATCATTTAGACATACAAGTACACCTTGATCTTTACTGTGCTTATTTAAGACTACTCTTACTGAAGAAAAAATATTTCTTGGTCCATCAGAGCCTATTTCATCACTATTTCTCATAGCTGCGGTAATCACTACCGGTTTTTTAGTATCTAAAACCAGATCTAAAAAATATGCTGTTTCTTCGAGAGTGTCTGTTCCATGAGTTATAACTATCCCCTCAATATCTTCTTTTAATTTCTTTTGAATTAATTTTGATAGATCCCACATTAGCTCTGGAGTCATTTGTGGACTTGGAATATTGCTGAATTCAACATGTTCTATTTTTGCAAGTTTTCTTAATTCGTTGAATGATAACAAATCGATATTATCTTTAATAATCGAAGTATGAGATTGATGGTCTGTTATCATTCCTATTGTGCCACCCGTAGTTACAACTAAAATTCTTTTCATCATAACTCCTCAAATAACTGAATTTTCTTTAAATTATCAAATAGTTCTTTTCCGAAAATAGATATAAAATCGGGTAATCTAACAAAGGGTCTGTCTATAATTATTCTTTTTGCTAATTTTTTACCTATTCCAGGAATCAATCTTAATTCTCTCTCAGAAATATTGTTTATGTTTTTTCCAAGGATAATTCCTGTTATCGATCTTTTTCCATGATCAACTATAATAATATCATTAATTTTC
>CAZGZM010000140.1:0-6401 GCA_964529955.1 uncultured Thermotogaceae bacterium | reverse complement strand
CCTGTTCATCAGCTAAAACAGTTTTACACGAAGGACACCAGTTAACAGACGATGTCCTTTTTTCAGCTAAACCCTTTTTGAATAGTTGAATGAATATCCATTGGGTCCATTTATAATATTCAGGAGAAGCTGTACTAACCTCGCTATCCCAATCGTAAATGTTCCCAATTTTCTTTAGCTGTTCATCTCTGAAGAATTTAATACTTTTAGGTGTTAATTCTGCTGGATGTTCTCCAATCATTAAAGCATAATTTTCACTATGAATTCCAAATGCATCAAAACCTATGGGTTCAAAAACATCTTTTCCTCCAAGTCTTTGATATCTTCCATAAAGATCTGAACCAATAAAAGAAAACATATTTCCTATATGCAAACCCTTTGCTGATGGGTATGGAAACATCATCAAATTATAAAACGGTTTCTCTGCCTTTTTCATATCAATGTGAAAAAGACTCTCTTTTTCTAAGTATTCTTGCCATTTTTTTTCTACATTTTTGAAATCGTACATAAAGAATCCTCCTAGGTCTATTTCCATTATTTTAAAACAAATTTATGATTTATGCTTAAAAAAAAAGTTTAAGTATAATAAACTCTTAATTCAGAATAGATATTTATTGTTTATGATAGAATTAATTAATTGAATTTTGTGGGGTGAGAATTGTGAATGACCCGGATGATTTTACGAATGTAGAAAATTATGATGAAATTTTTTTAAACAACGGGGATACTTATCTTGGAATTGTTTTGAATGAAGATTTCAACATGAGGACTTCTTATGCACATATAGGAATTAAGGCAAAGCATATTGCAGCAATAAATTTTAATATTGGAGAAAAAAATTTACAATCCATTATAACTTTAAATAATAATCTTTTTTCGGGTTTTATTGATCAAAAGGAAATAGATTTTCGAATGCCTGGTGGAAAGGATATTAAAATTAGAATGGAAACTTTAAAAAAAATATCCTTCATGGCTAACAACTCCCCGGAGGAACTTGAAGATGTTGGCATATTCGTTCTTTTGAGGAATGAGGACTACTTTACAGGAAATCTACAGAATAAGGAATTAGATGTTCTGACACCCTATGCAAAAATTCCCGTTGACTTGGATCAAGTAATTTCGATGAATGTTTCTTATCCTGACCACAGATTACCAAGAATTAAAATGAAAAACGGAAACAAGGTGAGAGGTTTATTGAGCACGGAAGATTTTGAGATTAAATTAGATCTAGGCGCTCAGATAAAAATATACAAAGGATTAATAGATCAAATTATCTTTGAAGATGACCTCATTCCTAATTCAGATGGAAGATTGACAATGAAAAAGAAAAAATCATCCAAAGACAAGAATTTTGCATTAGTTAAATCCGGAATTTTTCAGATGGGTTCTCTGAAAGGAAACGCAAATGAAAAACCTGTCCACTCGGTTACACTAACCTATAATTATATGATAAGCAAAAAACTGGTTACCTTTGAAGAATATGATATTTTCTGTAAAGAAACAAGAAGAGAAGTTTCAAATGATAATGGATGGGGAAGAGAGAAAAGACCTGCTATGAATGTTTCGTGGTGGGATGCTGTAAAATACTGCAACTGGTTAAGTAGTAAAGATGGTTTGAAATTTGCTTATAACAAAGAAGGTACTTTAGTAGATAGAGCGGGAAATCCAGTTGAAGATCCTTCAAACGTTGATGGATACAGGCTACCAACTGAAGCCGAATGGGAGTTCGCTGCCAGAGGTGGTAACGATTCAAAGGATACTACATATGCAGGCGGAAATGAAGTAGGTGAAGTTGGATGGTATAAGTTTAACTCAGATAACAGAACACATGAAGTAGCTCAAAAAAACCCTAATGAACTTGGAATATATGACATGAGTGGTAACGTAAGAGAATGGTGTTCGGATTCTTATCAGCCATATCCTCGAAATTCTCTAACAAATGTATACATATCATCTGGAGAGTTAAAAGTATTAAGAGGCGGCTGCTGGAGCAATATAGCTGGGTTTTTAAGAATTACTCAGAGAAACAGCGAAATACCTGACAGCGCAAGCAGTCTAGTCGGATTTAGAATCGCCAAAACAGAAACTGATTCTATACAGCAACAACCCATTCTAAATCTTAAACAAAAAGAGCCTGAAGAAAAAATTGATGAAAAAATTGATGATATTATTGAAGATATAAAAGATTTTGATTTCAAAAGTTTGAAAGGATAATTATCTTATCAACAATAAAATTAATCGCATTATTAGGAAAGGGGAAAGCGTTTTGAAAAAGAGTAATTTTTTAGGTACAGAAAAGATAGGAAAACTCCTTTTTCAACTTTCCTTACCTGCTATAGTCGCTATGACAATTCAAGCATTATACAATCTGGTTGATGCTATATTTGTAGGTCAAGGAGTCGGTTCTATTGGTATAGCAGGGATTTCAGTTGCTTTTCCAATTCAAATTTTCAGAATGGGTGTTTCCCAAACTATAGGAATGGGTGGAGCTTCGGTAATTTCAAGGTCCTTGGGATCTGACAACAGTGAAAAAGCAAACAAAACTCTAGGAAACATTATTTCTCTTATTGTCATCACAAGCATAATAATAACTGTTTTGGGAATTTTATTTTTAGATCCTTTAATGATACTCTTTGGAGCTAACGAAGAAATACTTCCATATGCCACTGATTATGGAAGAATTATCATTCTTGGAACAATTATAATGTCATGGACAATGGCCATGAATAATATCATAAGATCTGAGGGAAAAGCAAAGGTATCCATGGTAGTCATGTTAATAGGAGCAGTAAGCAACATAATCCTCGATCCTATTTTTATATTTGTATTGAATATGGGAATTGCAGGCGCTGCGTATGCAACCATTATTGCTCAATCCCTTGGTGGAATTTTGATTCTTTTTTATCTTTTTAAAGGCAAAAGTGATTTAAAATTTCAAGTTAAGAATTTATTTTTAGATATTAAAATAATTGGGGAAATAACTGCTATAGGAATATCTTCATTTGTGAGACAGGTATCCGGTAGTTTGTTAATGATAATATTAAATAATTTACTGAAAAAATATGGTGGAACAGAAGGAATCACTATTTTTGGAATGATACACCGTTTAGTAATGTTTGCGCTTATGCCATTATTTGGATTAGCTCAGGGTCAACAACCGATAGTTGGCTATAATTACGGTGCAAAACAATACAAAAGGGTAACTCTAACAATGAAGAAAACAATTCTATTTTCCACGATTATGTGCAGTGTTGGAGCTATTGTAATGTTACTTATTCCTGGTCAACTTCTCAGCCTTTTTTCCTCAGATACTAATTTGATTAACGAGGGAGTTTTTGCACTGAGAATCTTTGTGATTTGTTTTGCGCTGATAGGCTTTCAAGTGGTTGGGACTACTATGTTTCTTTCAATAGGTAAAGCTTTTGAAGCTTTGATATTAGCAATGTCGAGACAGCTCATAGTATTAATTCCAGTTATTCTTATCACTTCGTATCTATTTCAGATGCTTGGAATATGGATTGCTTTTCCAATTTCAGACGGTGTAGCATTTTTAATAACACTATTACTATACAAGAAACAAATGAAAAAATTCAAAAAAATTACAGGCTAATTAAAGGAAGGAAAATTAAAATGTCAGAAAATGAAAAAGATTTAACAAGAATAAATTTAAACGGAAAAGAAATAATAATCTTGGGAACTGCTCATGTTTCGAAAAAGAGCGCTGAGCAAGTTAAGGAAATTGTTGAAGAAGAAAAACCCGATTCTATTTGTATTGAATTATGTAAATCAAGATACGAATCATTGAAGGATCCAGATAGATGGAAAAAAACAGATATTATAAAGGTAATAAAGGAAAAAAGAGCGATGTTCCTTCTGGCAAATCTCATATTATCATCATTCCAAAAGAGAATCGCAAAAAAGATGGAAATAAATTCTGGTCAGGAAATGATTCAAGGAATACAGTGTGCTGAAGAAACCGGCGCAGAACTTGTTTTAGCTGATAGAGATATTTCAACCACTTTTTCAAGAATCTGGGGTAAAATGGGGTTCTTTGGAAAAATAAAATTATTCTTCCAGTTTATTTTTGCTGCAGTGAGTAATGAAGAAGTAACCGAAGAGGAACTCGAAGAATTGAAATCTGGCGATATGCTGGATGCAGCACTTGGAGAAATGTCAAAATCATTCCCATCGGTCAAAAAGGTTCTTATAGACGAAAGAGATCAATATCTTTCTGAAAAGATTAAAAATGCTCCTGGAAAAAAAGTTTTTGCTATTGTAGGTGCTGGCCATCTTCCAGGTATAAAAAAAGAAATCGAAAAAGATCATGATATTGCTGAATTAGAGAAAAAACCTCCAAAGAAACACACCGGGAAAATAATCGGATTTACACTTGCAGGTTTGATTGTCTTGATGGTTATATTGACTTTTTCAGTGGATTCCTCAGCAGGATTTAGTCAGATAATGAGCTGGATAATATGGAACGGTTCTCTTTCAGCACTGGGAACTTTAATTGCTCTTGGGCATCCACTATCTATATTAACTGCTTTTGTAGTGGCTCCGATAAGTTCCCTAAGTCCTTTACTGGCTGCTGGTTGGTTTGCAGGTCTAGTTGAAGCCTCTATTAGAAAACCAAAGGTTGCAGATTTTCAAAATCTCTCCACTGATTTATACACTGTAAAAGGGTTCTGGAAAAACCGTGTAACAAGAATTTTATTAGTTATTATTCTTGCTAATTTAGGAAGTGTTTTAGGAACAGTAATTGGTGGATTGGATATAATCAAAACCTTCTTCGAAACTGTTTTTTAATTTAACCTTTTATAAAAAAACCCTCCGTAAGGAGGGTTTTATTTTATATTACATTCTTATCGTCTTTGTCAACTATTTTCGGTGGAATTAATGAAGAATATATTGATGGATACTCTCTTGGTCTCCATGCTATTCTTTTCCACGTAACCACAGCTGTATTTAAGAAAAAAGTAGGAACTGATTCAATCTTTCTGCTTTGAACCTTTTTCAACCTCGTAAAAGCAAAAAATCTTAACAATGCTGTCCCGAGAAAAAGAAACTGAATTCCGTTAAATGGTGCTCCTAGGAAGGATAAATTTAAAACCTTTAAAAAAGTAGCCAGAGTTCCCCCGATTAGAGCTCCCGCTATTGCACTTATTCCATTCGAAAAGGAAAGGACTGAGAAATACATTTCAGTTTTTTCTCTGTCAAATATTTCCATAATAATTGTAAACAGGCTCAGGTTAACTGCACTCCAGGCAATAGCTGTCATAATCGCATCCAAATATATAAAGGGAACCGGGTTTATATTAATAAATAGATAAATAAAGGGAATAGCTGCAGCTGCAAGTGTACCGAATTCAGCTACCGGTCTATTACCTATTTTATCCGAAAGTACCCCCCATATAAAGTAAAAACCCACTGATACAATACCGGTTAATATATTTATTAATCCAAGAAAAGCATAACTCATTTTAAGATTAGCAATTAGATGATAATTGAAAAAAGGTCCTGAAAAGGCAATTGCAAAGTTCCAGAACATAGAAAATGTTAAATACTTTTTGAAAACAGTATTTTTAAATGTTGTAGAAAAAATATTTCTCGATATTTTTACTTCCTTAGGAGGATAATAGTGATATCTCAGTAGAATCGCACTTAAAGCTACAGAAATAGAAGCAATTGTTGAAATTATTATAAATCCTGTTGTACCAGGAAATTTATCGAGAATTTGAGAGTATAAAAGTGTCAAAAAAATATTTACTACAGTCAAGAAAATATTTCTAAAACCAAAATATTTTCCTGATTTCTCGGTAACTATATCCTTCATTAATGAAAGCCATATATTTCCAGCAATACTTGTAAAAAAAGAAAAAAAGCACATGTATATAACAAAGAAATATTGATTTTTAAAACCCAAAGCTAGTACTAGAGGAATTAGAAAAGTAGTATATCTCGAAAGAGAGCTTGCAATTAATAATGCTTTCTTTCTATCTCCTGCTTTTTTCAGAAAATACGGAGAGAATAATTGCACTATTTGACTTATTGCTGGTAAAACACCAAAGAGTGAAATTATTAGTTCGCTAGCGTTAAAGGCAAGCGCTAAACCAGTAGATATAAAACCCTGTGTAATAATGAAAAAACCATTATATAATCCGCCTTCAAAAAATGATAAAATCCTTGTCCTTTTTATTCTTCTCTCCATTTCAATTCTCCTTTTTTTAATCCTCCAGACAAGTTTTTAAATCAAAAAAAAGGAAAAATCAATAGGTAAAAATTAAGAAATGAGGAAGGAATCATTAAGTTTTGAATGCCCCTTATAAAGGGGCAAACAAACATATTTTTGCAACAATAAATTAATATTCAGATATTGATTTTAAATAAAAAAAGGAATAATA
>CAZGZM010000139.1:0-6412 GCA_964529955.1 uncultured Thermotogaceae bacterium | reverse complement strand
GCCCCGGCAGTTAGCACTGCCGTCGCATTACGCATCATACCGGCTGAACGTTACCAGCAACCCTGAGTGAAAACCAAACAAGATGTGCAAAATATTGAAAAGACTATTTAAGAAGAAAAGAATGAAAAAATCAGATATTAAATTTTATAGTTCCGTACTAATTAATGCGGATATTGACTTCCTTAAATATCAAATAAGCAAGCGTAGAGTGACTTTGATACCAAATACAGGACTTCAAAAGTTAATTGATGAATGCGTAGCATATGTAGCTTTACCTGCGAACTCTGAAATATATAATACCACAATCAAACCATTATTAATACTCTATTCATTATCTGATACGCTTAGGATGCTGTGGCTTAAAAAGAAAGATTTTGGCATTCAATTAAGTGCTATGAATAGTGGTACATATGAATATGGTGTAATGACACCAGGCCAAAACAATTTCAAAGATTTCGAACTGGAGATATTTTCAGCAGCGTACCTAAATCAATTTGGAGTAGGTGTTGACCTTCCTCAAAACACTGTAGGAAATGATATTATCTATAACGATATTGAAATTCAATGTAAACATCCTGAAGTGTTTACTAGAGATAAAATTGACCGATTTTTAAGAGATTTTCAGACATCACTTCAGACAAATCAAAAATATGGAGTATTGGGTCTTGGACTTGATGATTATTTAGCATTTACAGACAGTTCATTTCCAATAGACTTTGAAGGTTTTGAGAGAGCATATAGAACAACTCTCAGAAACCAAGATGTTGTGATGCAACAAATAATGGATAGCACACTTCCATATTGTCCTAGAGTTTTAGGAGTATATTTAGTGAATACTCATTTTAGTTTTAACACTGAAATGGGATTATCTCTTATGAAAACTACTAATTCAGTTTTCTGCCTAAGACCAAATGCTCGACCAGTAACAGAAGAAATACATAGACAAGCATATGAAATACTTTCTGTGTTTAATGAGAAACCAGCTTTCAGGTCTTATTGACCAAAGATTCAGAATAAATAATAGGATGCTGCATTGACAAAACACATTTTATTAAAAGAAAAGAATAATAAAATGACAATAAAAAGTTTAACCGAAGAAATTCATGATTGGATTAGAGGATTAGAATATTGGGAGCAATGTTTAGCTATCAAAATATTAAGCAAGCAAGCAATAACAGATGCTGATGTAAAACTTGCTTACCAATATTTTTTAGAGGACAATGGACTTGCTGAAAAGAAAACGGTACAACCAAAAATTAAAATTTCAGCAACTTCAAGTGCTGCAAATGCTGATGATTTTATATTGAGTGAGATAAAAGGAATCAAAGGTGTTAATGCTTTAAAAGATGAGCAAAGTATTCCCATTTCAAAAAACCTATCAATCGTATATGGAGACAATGGAGTAGGGAAAAGTGGTTACATCAGAATTTTGAACAATGCTTTTTTATCAAGAGGAGATAAAAGCTTGCACAACAACATTTATTCAACTGTTAAGCCCAAAGAGAAAAGTTGTGTATTCAAGTTTAAAGATTCTACCAATGAGTATGAATTGAAATATCCTGACGATTCTAGAAATTATGAGTTTAGCTGTTATTCGGTATTTGACACTTTCAGTATCACAGCACATTTAACTACCGAAAATATAATTTTGTTTCTTCCAAACGGGTTAGAATTCTTTGATGCCTTCTCAAGTGCGGTTACAAAGGTTCAGGAGTTACTTGAAAATGATATTCACGGCAATTCACCAGTTAATGATTTTATTGACTTTTTTGATAATGATACATCCGTAAGAAAACTCATTGAGGGGTTAAGTGGCTCATCAGATTTAAAAGCTATACAAGAAAAATCACAAGTATCTCCTGAAGACCTAACAAAACTTGCGACACTTGAAAAGAGTTTAATTGAATTAAAGAAAGTTGATGTTGCAAAAAAGGTAAAAGGTTTAAGAAAGATTCAAGAACAATTAGGAGAGCTCAAAGAAGAATTCGAAACTCTTAATGAATATTTTTCAGAAACAGAATTAGGGAAATTGAAAAAACTACTTCGTGATTATTTGCACAACAAACAATTATCGGCAAGCGAAGGATTAGTACAATTCAAAACTGAAAATATTGGAAGCGTTGGAAGCGATGAATGGAAAGATTTATTGGTGGCCGCAAAAGCGTTTGCAGAGATTCAATATG
Source organism: uncultured Thermotogaceae bacterium (assembly GCA_964529955.1). Lineage (GTDB taxonomy): Bacteria > Thermotogota > Thermotogae > Petrotogales > Kosmotogaceae > JASGMR01. The sequence continues at coordinate 4,229 of CAZGZM010000139.1, read as the reverse complement.
AGGATGAAGATTTATATCCAGCCGACAAGGATTTTTGTTTACTCTGTCATCAGCCATTAAGCAAAGAAGCCAAACGGTTGATTGAAGCGTATTGGAAATATTTAACGAGCAATGCTGAAAAAGATTTAAAGAACATTGTTGACCAAATTGATGAACAGCAAATTGACTTGGCTGAATTAGACACAAAAGTTTTGGCTGATGATTCAGTCTTAGGTGAATGGCTTTCTGAAAATTCAGAAGACAATTTTAGGATTTGGAAAGCACAAATAAAATCTATTGAGGTTTTGAGAAAGCAACTTGTCGCTGCTTTGAAAAGCAAAAAATGGAATGATGAAATTACAGCCAAACAGATTTCGTTAAAAGCATTTCCCCTACTCGAAAAATCTATTCAGGATAAAATTGCAGGTTTCAATGAGGCGGAAATTAGTAGAAAAATTAAACTTACTGAAAAGGAAATTCAAGAATTAAAGGACAGAAAAAAACTTGCAACACTTCTTCCTAAGATTTCAGAGTTCATCAATAAACGTAAGTGGGCTGCAAAAGCAAACACTAGGAAATTCAATACAAGGAAAATTACAGAACAACAAAAGCATTTGTTTTCAAAATTTGTGACAGACGAATATGTTAGAATTTTCAACCTTGAGTGTGAAAAATTAGATGCTAAATTTGGCATCAATATTTCACAACGGGCAGCAAAAGGAAATACTTTAAAGCAACTTGTATTAGCGGGTTGGACACCAAGCCAAATTTTAAGCGAGGGGGAACAGCGTGCAATTTCATTAGCGGATTTTCTAACGGAAGCACAAATGGGAACCAAGAACAAGGGAATTATTTTTGACGACCCTGTTAATTCACTTGACCATATCAGAAGGCAAACAATCGCTGAACGCCTTGTGGAAGAATCCAAAGTTCGGCAGGTAATTATTTTCACACATGACATTACTTTTTTGCTAGCACTTCAAACTTTAGCAGAAGAACAATCAATTGATTGCGTTGTAACAACCATCAGAAAAATCGGAAGTACATCAGGAGTAATAAGTAATTCTTTGCCGTGGATTGCAGCCAATGTAAAAGAAAGAGTGAAGAAATTAAACGAAGTTATTCCAAATTTGAAAAAGTTGGAAGTTGGCGCAGACCCAGAGCTTTATTCAGAAGAAGCAAAAAAATGGTGTGGCTTGCTACGGGAAACTTGGGAAAGAAGCATTGAAGAATTATTATTCAATGATGCTATTCAAAGATTTTCTCCAGGTATTCAGACAAAAAGAATTGAGAAGATGAAATTCTCTCCAGAATTGTACAAAGAAATTGAAAAAGGAATGTCTGACTGTTCTAATTGGGTTCATGACCAAGCAAGAGCAATAAATAATCCTACACCCAAAGTAACAAAACTAGAATCCTTTCTCGCAGCATTCAACGATTTTGTAAGAAAGTTCAGATAAGTAAATGATATATTAAATGAAAGTGACATTACTACATGGACAGATAGAAGGGCAGCAGGTAACAGGCGGTATAGGTAATTGGTTTGTCACACTTTTTGCAGGGTTATATGATATCTCAGAATTTAATAAGAAACAAAACCATACTTAAGCCGGCGGGCAAAAAGTGCGCCATGGCGCTACTCGCGCCAACACCAACTCCCCATACCGCCGACCGTTAGGTACCATTTTTAGCCCCAATTAGAGCTTGGTACAAAATGATGACTCCAAAACATACAAGTTAGAATAACAGTAATGGGCTCAATGTAATATATTGTATTTGTGTACTTTAAGGAATAATTTAAAATATTCAACATTATTATAAGAGATTTTTTCTCTTAAATTTGCTTTTAAGAGATTTTTTCTCTTAATTTGAAAATAAAAAGCCATGTTAATTAGATTTATAGTAAGTAACTTCTTGTCTTTCAACGAGGAAACCGAATTCAACATGTTGACAGGCAGTTTCAAGATTCATAAATCACATGTAATCAGGACCCATAAAATTGACTTGCTAAAAACAGCAGCAATTTATGGTGCAAATGGTTCAGGCAAATCCAACCTTATAAAAGCAGTTGAGATGCTAAAAAATCTAGCAACTTCGACTGATGACCCATTAAAAACTTCAATAACTAGATGCTTTAAACTTGAAGAGAATTGTCAACAGAAACCATCATCATTTGAAGTAGAGTTTATTGCTCAAAATAAAATCTTTTCTTACGGATTATCATTTTTAAATAAGGTCATCACTGAAGAATACCTTTATAAAAAAACTAAAGAAGGAAATGATGAATTAGTATTTGAAAGAAAACTTACCAATGGGGTAAGAAAAATTGAAATGAATCCAAAATTAACGTCTAATGAGAAAGATCGATACTATATAGAACTCTTTGAAGAAGAATTATTAAAAGACAACCAAACATTCTTATCACAAGCCAAAGGGAAAAGGTTTAAAGATATTAATCTAGTATATGAATGGTTTGACGATTATCTGATAGTTATATTCCCTCAGTCAAAATATATGAGTATGCTTCATCAGATAGTAGATAACTTAAATTTCAAGGAATTTGTTACAAGTGTAATAAAAAATGTAGATACTGGAATTCAAGATTTAGCATCAAAAGAAATACCTTATGACTCATTTTTCGGAGAGGATGAGAAATCTGTAAAAGAAGATATTCTTAAACAATTAGATGAAGATAAAAATTCAGCCATTGTTTTACAAAATGAAGTTTCAGAAGCTGTAATCTCTAAGTCTGAGAGCGGAAAACCAATTGTTCATAAACTAATTACGCGTCATCCTACTTCTAAAGGACAATTAATTGATTTTGAGATAACAGAAGAATCAGACGGTAGTAGGAGGTTATTAGACATAATACCAGCATTGGATGTAGTATTTAATATGAATGCAACTGTATTCATAGACGAAATTAATAGAAGCATGCATCCTTCTATGACAAAAGAACTGATTATATTATTTCTCCTTAATGAGGCATCCAAGGGTCAATTAATCTTTACTACTCATGAATCTAACTTACTTGACTTAAAACTATTTAGACCTGACGAAATTTGGTTCACTGAGAAGAAGGACGATGGTTCAACCACTATGTATCCCTTAAGTGATTTCAAACCAAGATATGATTTGGATATACGCAAAGGGTATCTTCAGGGTAGATTTGGTGCAATCCCATTCTTGGGCAATTTAAAAGACCTAAATTGGTAAATATTATGCCCAGAAAAAATAGACCATATAAAAAAGGAGAACCATTCAAAGATGCTACATTCTTGATTATAGCTTGCGAAGGTGCAATAAGAGAGAAAGTCTACTTTGAAAGTCTTGCATACCGAAAACAAAAAGTTAAAATAAAGGTTTTAGCACCTGAAAAAGAAGATGCAGGGCATTCGGCTCCGAATTGGATTTTAGATAGAGCTATAACGTATACACAAGAAATTGGTGCAAATCAATTTGATAGTTTATGGTTTGTCCTTGATACTGACAATTGGAAAAGAGAGATCCTAGAGGAAATTAAAACTGAATGTAAAGAAAACTGGTTCATAGCCCTTAGCAATCCATGCTTTGAAGCCTGGTTGATAATGCATTATTTGAATCCAAATGAAATTGAATCAACTACTTGCAAAGAACTTAAAAGAGAATTAAACTCCAAAGTACTAGGCGGTTATAAAGTAGAGGTTGCATTAAGAAATGTTTCACAAGCGATTGATAGAGCAAAAAGTGTTGATAAAACTTCCCACTTTATTCCTCTCCCCAAGACAACCAAAGTCTATAGTGTAGTTGATCAGATAATAAAAAAATAAACGGTACCTAACACGGACGGTAGGGTCAATAAGCTTGTCACGGTTTTTGATAGCTCCTGCACCTAAGACAAATTTGTAATGGTTTATGTACCCGGATACGCGCATCTGCACGCAATATAAATCCTGCACCATGACAGATTTCTGGCTTCGAGACAGATTGTACCGCGACACTGCGCCAGTGCCCTCAATCAACTTTGTAACTGGGGATAAATTCGCGGCTCCGATCAAACTTGTACCGCGACACGCGTAATCTTCACAAAAATTTGTACCTGGATGCCAAAAACCGCGGCATACCCTCCTTGCACCGTGACAGCTTTCTGGCCTACCGGGACAGATTTGTGGCGGTGCTGTCGTCGGGTAACGCTTACTGAACCCTACCGCCGGGCCGTTAGAAACAAGGGTGAGAATGAATCGCACCTTTGATATTCCAAGTTGACTTAC
>CAZGZM010000138.1:4960-6433 GCA_964529955.1 uncultured Thermotogaceae bacterium | reverse complement strand
TTGCAACAATAAATTAATATTCAGATATTGATTTTAAATAAAAAAAGGAATAATATTAATATTTTAATCTATTTTTTTTAACCACATAGAAACCTCTGCATCACTTGGCATTCTCCAGTCACCTCTAGGAGAAAGACTAACTGTACCAACCTTGGGACCATCGGGTACACAGCTTCTTTTAAATTGCTGACTGAAAAATCTTCTGTAAAAATTTTTTAAAGTCATTTTCAAAGTTTCTCGAGAATAATCATCACTGAAAACATATTCAGATATATATAAAATTTTCTCTGGTGTATAACCATTTCTGACAACGTGAAATAAGAAAAAATCATTTAGTATATATGGGCCGATTTCCTTTTCTGTTTTTTGACTTATTTCACCATTTTTATCCGTTGGTAGCAATTCAGGAGATATTGGAGTGTTTAAAATTGAAACAAGTAGTTCTCTCAATCCTTTGTCAATAAAAGCTTTCCTCTTCGATATCCAATCAATCACAAATTTCACGAGTGTTTTAGGTATACCGCAATTCACTGAGTACATGGACATATGGTCACCATTATATGTACTCCATCCAAGTGCCGCTTCAGATAAATCCCCTGTTCCAATTACCAAAGCTCCCTCTTTATTTGCAACATCCATTAATATCTGAGTTCTCTCCCTTGCCTGAGAATTTTCATAAGTAATATCAGTGGCAGATGGATCGTGACCTATATCCTTAAAGTGCTGAAGAACTGCATCTTTGATAGAAATTTCCCTGTGCGTTATACCTAGATTCTCCATTAGATTTAATGCGTTGTTATAGGTTTTGTTTGAAGTTCCAAAACCAGGCATAGTTATGCCAATGATGTTCTTTTCATCAAGTTCAATAAGTTTAAATGTTTTATATGCAACAAGAAGAGCAAGTGTTGAATCCAGCCCCCCTGAAACACCTACGACAACTTTTTTTATACCTGTATGAGACAAACGTTTTGCAAGAGCTGCAGTTTGAATTTGAAAGATTTCTTCGCACCTTTCATCTAAATCAGGACCCATGGTTGGTACAAAGGGATTTTTTGAGAAAATTCTCGTTATTCCATATTTCTCTATTTCATAATTCAATTCACCAATATCCACTTTAATAATTGAATTATCTTTATTAAAGGCAGAACACTCAGAAAAGGTTTTGTTATTTGTCCTATCATGTATTAATCTGTCCAGATCAATTTCCGAATAAATTAATTTTGAATTTCTACTGAATCTCTCACCCTCACTTATAAGGGTTCCATCTTCAAAAATTAGAGTATCTCCTCCAAAGACGATATCAGTAGTAGATTCATCTACACCGGCTGATGTATATACATAACCGCATATATTTTTTGCACTCTGTATGGAAATAAGTTTCTTTCTATAGTTAGATTTTGAAACTATTTCATTACTGGCAGAAAGATTGAATATTATTTTATGTAAAACTGCTGAGCATAATGTATTAGGAGT
>CAZGZM010000138.1:4461-4908 GCA_964529955.1 uncultured Thermotogaceae bacterium | reverse complement strand
GACACATAATTGCGAAGAGGGAGGAATAGCTGCCCATAATTCTTCACATATTTCTAGAGAAAAGGACAGATCACCACTTTCAAATACTATATTTCCAAATGGAACTTCTTCTCCGTTGATTTTAACTTTATTTATTTTATTTATGAAATCGAATCCTGAAACAAACCATCTCTTTTCATAAAATTCATTGTGATTGGGAAGATATTTTTTTGGAACAACTCCCTTTATCTCCCCACCATAAATAACTTTTTTTTAATTGAACAGAATATATTCGAGTATAAGGTGAGACTCAACATTAATAATAAGATCTTTCGCTTTATAATATTTATTGATTGCATCATATACTAATAAATCATCATCACTTGGACTGTCATTATATACATCTGGTGCATCTGCTATCTCGTGTACTTTTTCAACACCTACATATATAATTCCTGTTCCTGCATT
>CAZGZM010000138.1:0-4451 GCA_964529955.1 uncultured Thermotogaceae bacterium | reverse complement strand
AATAACAATATCATTCTCTTTAGAATAATTAACTATCCTCTGAATATTCTCCAGTGTGGTTTCATATAATTCTCTCTGAAAGAAAAGATCTCCACATGTATATCCAGTTATACATAATTCAGGAAAAACAACTATTTTAATTCCCTCATTTAGAGACTCATCTAAAAGCTTTAAAATTTGGTCTGTATTGTAATTAGGATCTGCAACCCTCATTATTGGAGATGCTGCACCCACCCTTATAAATCCTAAGTCCTTCATAATAATACCTCAGATAATCATAATCTTTTAAAGAGAGATATTTGAATTCTATCAGCACAATTTTCAGCGACATCAGCGATTGTCCCAATTGAATTAATAAAATCCTTTAACTGTCTTTTTTCTGCAAGGGGAAGCTCCATTTGAAAAATTTCTTTAATTATCTCTCTTTCTAATAAATCTTCCTTATTTTCGAGTTCTGATGTATTTGTTATATATTCTTCTACTAGAGTTGCATCATTCATTAACGAAATAGCTGCTTTTTTTGAAAATTTAAATGTATCAAAGGCTGCCTGGAACTGATTTATTATCTTTTCGTTTAATTTATTTGGAATTTTAAGCCCTTCAAAGCAATATTGGTCAGCTATATTTTCAGCTTCATTTGCAATTTTGTCATATCCTTCAGTCAGTCCTAAAACATCTCCTCTAAAATCTGGCATAAATGATCCACTGTACATAGATTTTTCAAGCGATCTTCTTTTTTTATCAGCCAATGTTTCATTTTCAAAAATACCTTTCTGTAAATTCAGAATTTGTTCTTCATCCTTTTCTATAAACCCTTTGAAAAATTTTTCCAAAAGTTTCAATGAATATTCAATACAATCAAGGTAATCAAGAAAGAGACCAATTACTTTCATTTCCTTCTTTCCAAAAAAAATCATAGTTTCCCCCCAGAATTTATATTTATTTATATACTAATTTAACATTATTTTGGTATAAATACATATAAAGACATAAAATCTAAGTTTTTTATTTTATTTTATTTTAATTTTTTTTTAGGAGAATATTGATGAGTTTAAAAATTTTTTACTTTTCAGGAACTGGTAACTCTCTTTTTGTTGCAAAGGAACTTAAAAAGTACTTTAAAGATTCGGAATTGATACCAATGGCAAAATGTGTACTGGAAGAAACCTATGTATTCGATGACAAAAAAATTGGTTTTGTTTTTCCAACTTATTTTATGGGTTTACCAAAAATAGTAACTGACTTCATTCAAAATGCTAAGTTCAAGAATGCTGAATACATCTTTGCATTGGCAACCAGAGGTTCAACTTTATCAGGGGGATCTTTAAAAATGCTAAACAAATACTTGGGTGAAAGAAGCCGCCCACTAAACTATGGACGTTATCTTACTTTTTTCAGTAACTATGTTCCAGAATTCAAAATTCCCACTGAGGATAAACAGCTTAAAGTGATTCAAGACAATGAAGAAATCATTTACCAATACGCACAGGAAATATATGATGAAACAAAATCAAATTCCAGTCATTTTCTCGATTTTATCTCTGAAAAATACTACAAAAAATATCTCAGAGAGGTAGAACATGCCTTTAAACATTTCCATGTGAATCGAAAATTATGTGACCGTTGCGGTTTATGTGAACAAATATGTCCAAATAATAATATTATTATTGATGACTTAGGAAATCCTCTCTGGAAAAATAATTGTACATTATGTCTTTCCTGCTTACATCATTGTCCGAAAAATGCTATCAATTATTATCACAAAACAGAAAATAATGAAAGATACAGCAATCCAAAGATTTCAATAAAGGAATTGATTGACCAGAAAAGATAACGCTTGACTTTTATAACAATATCATTATATAATCTAACATATTTATTATTTGTTAGTATTAGAGGTGATGTTATGAAAAAAGAAACACTTGATAAATTAAAAATTGAGGAACTTAAGAAAGGCTATTCATTTAACGAAAAAACGCAATCGTATGTATGCATTATATGCGGAGAAAAATTTAAAAAAGGGTTTGTCTATGAAGTAAAACAGGGAAGTTGTGTTGCAGAAAGGGCTGTTCAAATTCATATAGAGGAAGATCATAATGGTGCACTTGATTTTTTACTGAATTTAGACAAAAGAGATAATGGTTTAAACGATATCCAAAGGAAACTCTTAAAAGATTTTTCCCTTTTAAAGAAGGATAAGGATATTGCAGATAAAACGGATTTTTCTCTTTCAAATATAAGAAATCACAGATACAGATTAAGAGAAAGATACAGGCAGGATAAAGTTTTTTAAGCCATAATGGAAATAGTCGAAATGAACCTTAAAAAAGAAACAAATCTCGTTAAACTTTCTGGAAAATCCATTCCTCAGGATGATCGTTCAGTAATAACAAAAAAGGAAGAAACTGAAGCAATAAACAAGTTTTTTGATTCTGAAGGTAAAATATTGAATTTTCCAAAAAAACAGAAGAAAAAGCTCATTATTCTTAATAAAATCATCGATGATTTCGAAAAAGGAAAATCTTATTCAGAAAAGGAAGTAAATGAAATTTTAAAGAATCGATATTTTGATTTTGTTACCCTTAGAAGATATATGATTGACTACGGTTTTTTGAGAAGAAATGAAAATGGCACAGATTATAGAGTTAAAGAATAAAGGGTCTGAAAAAACAGACCCTTTTATTTATTCCTGAATGTATTTTATAAGAAGCTTAAGAGTGTTCTCTATTCCTTCTCTATGAGTTCTTTCATAACCGTGTGATGCTGAAACTCCTGGTCCGATTAAACCATGCTTGATTTCATATCCCGCTCTCAGTGTTGCTTCTACATCTGATCCATAGGCTGGATAAATATCTACTGCATAATTTAACTTTTCCTTTTTTGCAATATTTATAAGTTTTGTAGTTACATCATAATCGTAAGGTCCTCCGCTATCCTTAGCGCAGATAGACACCTTGTACTCATCAGTCTGAAGATCATCTCCAACTGCTCCCATGTCAACTGATATCATTTCCACCACATCATCAGGTATGCAGGAACCGCCATGTCCAACTTCTTCGTAAGTTGTAAAAATAAGATATAGCTTCCTCTTAAGATTTATATCATTATCCTTTATATATTTTGCTAATGTTATTAAAACTCCTGCTGAAGCCTTATCATCGAGATGTCTACTCTTAATAAAACCCTTTTTAGTAACAACTGTCTTTGGGTCTATCGAAACGAAATCTCCGGTGCTTATTCCCAATTTTTCCACATCTTCTTTATTACTTACCCTTTCATCCAGAATCAGCTCAACATTTTTATCAGTTCTTTCTTCCTTGCCTAGATTTTTATTAACATGAACAGCCGGGTCAATATGCTTGAATGTTCCTTCAAATTCCTTACCGTCTCTGGTATGCACAATACAATTTTCGTTTTCTATAAGGATTTATGGGAATCCTCCAATATGAGTGATTCTTTTTCTTCCGTTTGATTTTATGGACCTTACCATACCTCCCAATGTATCGACATGCGCTGCTAATACAAGAGGTTCTTCTTCACCACCCAGCGCAACTATTATATTTCCTTTGATACTTCTTTTATATTTCAATCCTAGCGATTCGAAGGTTTGCATTAAAAATTTTTCAGCTTTCTTGGTATATCCTGTTGGACTTGGTATTTTACATAACTCTTCAATTTTTTCCACTGAAAAATCAACATATTTTTTTTCCATACTTAATTTTCCCCCTCAAAAAAAACAAGCCCCTTAGGGCTTGTAGTTAAAATATTATTTTTCCTTCTTTATTTTTCTGTTGACTTCCAAGAGCATCTACAAAGTTAGGCGGAGCAATATCAATGTTTCCAGCCTGTTCTCTTTGTGCTTCTTCCATTTTCTTCTTATATTCAGTTACCTGTTCTTTGATATCAGCAACATCTCCCTCAAGCCAATTATAAAGACTGTCTGTTATTCGCTTTTCGGTCATTGTTGTATCTTGATTTTCTTCAATCAAGCCTGCTTCTTTAGTTATTTTCAATTCTTCTTTCACAGCCAATTGTATAGTTGTTACTGAAATTTTCTTTGATGAAACTTCCTTCAACAATCTTAATAAGATATTGTTCTTTAATCTAACATCATCAATTGATGCTTCAAGTGCTTCTAATTTACCCATAAGTCCTGATAGTAATTGTTCAATCGACATCTGCATTTATGTCACATCCCTTCTCTAATTTTTTCAATTTCAGAATTCAGTTTCTTCGATGCAATTCTTAAACTGAAAAATGAAACAATAACTGGTACAGCTATTGCTATCATGGCAAGTATTGTATCATTATTAATCAAACCATGCAACCATTCGCTCAATCCCTGATCTGAAAAAGAATTAATATATACTCCAGGTACAATGATGGTTCCAAATGCTATGAGTATCGTAATCAATTCAAGAAGCAAAACTGTTTTCATACCCAATCTTTTC
>CAZGZM010000137.1:2263-6473 GCA_964529955.1 uncultured Thermotogaceae bacterium | reverse complement strand
GGAAACCCAAGACAGTGAGAATGTAGTTAACGAAGCAGAAAGCGATGAAGAAGTAATTGTTGTAAATGGTTATGAAATAGATTCTGAAATGGCAGCTTGGATAAAAGAACAAATGATGAGCAAAATGAAGGAAATGGGTGGTATGGGCGGCCAGATGGATAATATGGATATTGGTGATAAAATGAGAGGAGAATTCTCAGGAGAGACCAATGAAGTAGAGCAAACTACCTCACCAACAAGCTATATAGCAATATTTATATCAGTAATACTATTAGTAGCAGTTTTATTATTTATAACATTTAAAAAGAAAATATAACACCCTCATAAGCCAGGTAACTCCTGGCTTTTTTTTATTTAAATTAAAGTATTCTGATACCAGTTTTAACGATTTTTAGATGATGGTTTAATCAAATTAAAGGAAATTGAAGATATGAGGAATAATACCCTAAAAATTTATTAAGGAGATTACGTTGTTTAAGGAGCTGATCTTATGAAAAAAATTTTTAAAGTTACTTTGTTAGCAGTTTTGGGAGTTTTAATAGTATTTTTTATTGGAATGTCTACTGGAGAATCTGACAGCGTTGAAGACAGTGTAAGTTCAGCTATATTTCCACACGATTCGGTTATAGACGTCTATATTGAAATAGATGAAAAAACTCTCAACGAAATGTATGAAAACGCCTTGGAAGAAGAATATGAACTTTGTAATGTGCTTTACAATGGGTATTACATAGAGAACGTAGGAATCAGACCAAAGGGGAATTCATCCTTAAGAGACGTTGCAAGCACAGACTCGATTAGATATAGTTTTAAGCTCGATTTCAACGAATATGTGAGTGGGCAGAGTCTGTTTGGAATTACAAAGATAAATTTAAACAACAGTTTTGGAGACCGTTCCATGATGAGGGAATACTTAAGTTATGAAATCTCAGAAATGTTGGAACTTCCAACACCACAGACGACTTATGTTGCTCTTTATATAAATGATGAATATCATGGGTTGTACCTTGGTGTTGAAAATATTGATGAATACTTCATAAATGAGAACTTCTCATACACATCAGGTGACCTTTTTAAACCAGAGGGAACAGGAGCAGATTTGAATTATATAGACGATAATCCTGACTCTTATAAAGGGCTTGGTCTACAAACAAATACCGAAGTATCTGATCTTTCATCAGTAATAGATATGCTTGAGATTCTTTCAAGTGGAGATGATTTTGATATAGAAGAAGCAATAGACACCGATGCTTTTTTGAAATATTACGCACTTTGTATGTCAGTAGTAAATTTAGATACATTATTGGCAAGTAAGGACCATAACTATTATCTTTATGATAACTATGATGAATTCACTATAATTCCATGGGATTTTAATCTAGCATTTGGAGGATTTGCAGCAGGCTCAACAACTAATTTAGCAATAGATGAAATAACTAAAATTACAGATAAACCGATTTTTTCAGAATTATTGTCCATGGACGGAAATCTTGATAAGTATCATCAATATATTGAGCAGATAATAGATGAATATATGAACGAAGAATATTTCAATGAACGAGTAAGTGAAATAGTTGAAATGATAGGAAGTTATGTCGAAAGCGACCCGAATCTCTTTTACAGCTACTCTGATTTTTTAACCGCAGTTACAGAAGGAGAAAGTTCTTCCAGTTTGATAACATTCAATGCAGAACGTGTTGAGAATATAGAAAAACAGTTATCAGGAGAACTGCCTACTACCACTGATAGAGTTAGTGCTCAAATCAGCTTTGCGGGAAAAGAAGGTGGAGGGGGTGGAATGGGAGAAAGAAATCCCAAACCAATAGTGAAAATAAAACAAATTCAGAAAGCTAATGTTAATCCTAATGATGAAGTTGAAAGAAAAATTTCAGGAAAAATCGGTGCAACAGAGAAAGTTAGCTCATCAACAAGCTACATAACAATACTAATATCAATAATTCTACTTGTAGCAGTGATACTATTTATAACCTTTAAAAGAAAAATATAGTTTTTCAATGAAACAGGGTAATTCCTAGCTTTTTTTATTTAAATTAAAGTATTTTGATACCAGTTTTGAGAATTTCTTTTGAAAAAGGATTTTCAGCAAAAGATTCTTGGGAGAATGGGTGTGGTTCGATTCTTAAGTCTATTTCTCTTCTCAATTTCATTAATTTGAAGGTTTCTTCTATAACATCATCAGTTATTGAATCACTTATTACAGCTACATCTATATCACTATCTTTATCAGCAGAAGCATTTGCTTGTGAGCCGAAGAGATAAACATCTAAATTGGAATATTTTGTTTTTAATAAATCAAAATATTTTTCCACTTTATCGATTATTTCTTTGTATGAATCATGATATTTTTCTATTAACTATTTTCTATTCTCTTTTTTCTAGATTCTCCTCTTGATGGGAGGAAATAATAATGATTGTTCGTAAAAAAATGGAGTTTCTTCCAAAAAAGGGGAGGATTTGCTTTCGGAAAATTGATTAAGAGACTTCTTCAAAAAAAATGAATATTCGCTATAGCATCGCATATTCAAGCTATTTTTCTCAGCCAGAGAATCATAAAGAACAATGATTCTTCTTGGTAGGGGGGTAGAAATTAGTTTTTAGTTACTAGTTAAAATGATAGACCCCGGTAGTAGATGTCTGCATTTTATTCTTTTACTTTCTTAGTTTTTTTTTTGAGCTATTAAGCATTTAAGCTTTTAAGCTCTTTCATTAAACACTACACACACGACACTAAACACTGCCTTTCCGTTTGCATCTTCAGCATTGTATACCTTCCTACTTTCCTAATTTCTTAGTTCTTTATTGATGTTGTTATACGTTTCCAATTAATTTATGTGTGTTATAATATCACTGGTGATAGTAACTATCAGGGGTGATATTATGTATTTTGATCCACAACCAAAAACTTCAAAAAAAGATCTGTTTATGAGAGACAAAGAATTAAAAGAGTTGAGTAAACTTGATGTGCCTCTAACACTTGTTTTAGGACCTAGAAGACTTGGAAAAACTTCTCTATTAAAAGTTTTTATACATGAAACCAATATACCCTTTATATTTACAGATTGTAGATCGCTGGTTATTACAGGAACTTCAGTGAATAATTATCATCAACTTATGATAAACCAGCTGAACAATCTTGCAAAGAAAAGAAATAGTGTCATTAATTTTCTGAAAAAAGTAAAGGGACTAAATTTATTTGGAGTTGAACTGGAACTTGATAGCACTAAAAAAGATTCGTTTCTAGTTGAGACGTTTAATGCTTTGAACGATTGGGCACTCGAAAACAAAAAGAAACTTTATTTAATATTTGATGAAGCACAACTTTTAAGAAACTTCAAAAGAAAAGGTGGACTTGATTTCAATGAGTTGTTTTCATACATTTATGATAATTTACAAGGATTAAGAATCATCTTAACTGGTTCTGAGGTGGGTATTCTTGAAGAATTTATTGGGCTTGAGTCTTCTTCCTCTCCTCTATATGGAAGATATGTAAAAAAATTGTATCTTTCAAGATTCAAAAAAGAAGAAAGTGAAGAATTTCTGAAAATTGGTTTCAAACAGATAGGGACAAATGTTTCAAAAAGAGCTATTTCAGAAGCGGTTGATGTATTAGACGGAATTGTAGGTTGGTTGGTCTTTTTTGGAAGAACATGTATGGAAACAGGTGAAGTCAACAGAAAATCTATCAATATGACTCTGGAAAAAGCAGAAAAAATCGTAAATGACGAATTATCTAATTTGAGTAGAAACAGTAAAAGGTATATTTCTGTCTTAAAGGCAGTGGCTTTCGGGTCAAAAAGCTGGAAAGAAATAAAAACAGCAACTGAGATAATAGAAAGAAACTACTTGACCGATACTTCTTTCAACAGAATTTTAAACAAATTAATTGAACTCAGTTATATTGATTATGAAATATTTGAAGAAAAGAAAATATATTCAATCATAGACCCAGTTTTAAATAACATAGTAAAAAAGCAAAAATAATAATGATAGTAGTTTTTTAGTTGCTTAGCAAATTGGCAGTTTGGATAAAAAACTGAATTATTTAATAACTGAAAAGATAAAAAGCTAAAGAGCTTAAATGCTTAATAGCTCAAGAAAAAAACTAACCCATCTTTCGAGCAAAAACGATGAAAAAGGCTAAAAAGCGGAAAATGGAGTTCCAAAACCCTCATAAAAAGCCAACTAATAT
>CAZGZM010000137.1:1365-2253 GCA_964529955.1 uncultured Thermotogaceae bacterium | reverse complement strand
TGAATTATTTAATAACTGAAAAGATAAAAAGCTTAAAGGCTTAAGAGTCATAAGGGTTTTGATTCCTTCCTTGAGCCTTTCGAAAACCAAAAAGTATTTTGGACATAATATTTTTTAACGGTTTTCTAGGTTGAAGAATTTGATAAATCACAAATTCTTTGTAGGAGGTGGCTGCGAAGCAGACAGAGAAAAGTGTTCTTTACTTTTCGCTGGGGGTAAAAGCCTTAAAATTATTCATACAGTATAATTTTTCATTATAAGTGTTTCGATTATTGTTAAGTATTCACCCCCTACCCTCCCTTCAGGAGTACTCCGCCGAGGGGGAGAATTTAAAAACAAGAAATTAGGAAATTAAAATATAACTCTAGAAATTCTCACTATCTTATATATAGGGGACACATCTGAAGGTAATGTCCCCATTTTTAATTTCAGCTCCTCCCATGAAGAGGAGAATTAAAACTTTTTTTCAAGAGGTTTCTTTCGGAAAAAAGGGACGCTCTACTCGAGCTAAAGAACAGCTCTTGGTAACGTCCCAATTTTTCCTCGCAATTAAGCACTTTAGCAATTAAGCTCTTCTGCTTTTCAGCTTTTTTCGTTACATCATTATCATCAACTGGTTTTTAGTTCCTGGTTATTAGAGGTTAGTTAAGAAGCAGAATTTAAATATTTTGACATTCTTTTTTTGAGAATTATGATGTTAATTATGTTTGAAATATTCTCTTCATAATTCTTCTGTTTACTAACACTACTCTATTGTTGGCCAATCGTTTACCTACTGTTCAACCATCGTTAGACTATTGTTATATGGTGTTTTTTCATATTCATCATTAGCATCATTACATCATTAGCGTCAGCTATTCCGGGTATTTAACTCCATTTTTTACAATT
>CAZGZM010000137.1:0-1355 GCA_964529955.1 uncultured Thermotogaceae bacterium | reverse complement strand
CTATGTCCAGGTCGTGGCAGAGTGTGATAGGGTAAATGAAGACATCGGCTATTTCTTCTTCGAGATGTTCTCTATCCTCCTTGACTTTTTCATCCAGATTTTCATCTTTAACCCACTGGAAGATTTCGAGAAGTTCTGCTGCTTCTATTGATATTGATGCTGCTATTGTTCGGGCGTTATGATGCTGTTGCCAGTTTCTTTTATCTCTGAATTCTATTATTTTTTTCTGTAATTCGTCCATTGTTTTCTCCTGATTATTATAAGTTTTTTTAAAATAGATATTTATGTAGCCTAAATAAATTTGTTTCTTCTCTTATTTTCAAAATATTTTTCGCGTTTTACTTCGTTAAACTCTCTTTTAAAAATAGCTGAAACTACTCCTGAAACATTGTGTTCAACAAAATCTTCTAAGCTTTCAAACAATAGTGTAGATACAAAAATATTATCATTTGAACGGACTAGAATTCCATTCCCGTCATCACATTTGCTAACATACTGAAAATTATGAGGTTCATTAAATAAAAATAAATTATACATACCAATATTTTTGTAGTCAAATGTTACTATTGCCACATCTTCTACATCCAAAATTGGAAAATTATTTTTATCTTCTATTTTCACTCCAAAATCTGCGCATATATTATTTGTTATTACTATGGTATCAATAAAGTATTTTTCGTTTATAGGTTTATTATTTATAATTTCGCAATTTTTCAAACTTACAACCGGGATAATCTTTTTATTGAATATTCTTAAATATTTCTCGTATTTCAGTTTTTTTTCTATTCTGTCGTTCCCAACAATAACATCAATCGGTGTGTTATAGTATTCAGAAAGTTTTATAAGCGTTTTCAATTCAGGGATTCGGTAGTCTCTTTCGTAATTACTGAGAGTAGTATAATTAACACCAATATCTTCAGATAGTTTTTTTAAGGTTTTACCCTTTGAGTTTCTCAATATTCTAAGTCTCTCTCCAATTGTCATTTCTTAAACATCCTCCTCGTCTATATTATTTTATAGTAATTTTAAATCTTTATCATAAATATTTGAAATACATTCTAATTAAAACAGCATTGCTTAAAATTTTTCGTATACAAGAAATTTATACACGTAAAGAAAAATCAGATATTATTGGTCGGAAAAGAAAAAACCTTATAGTGTATAAATTGTTGTATGAAATTTTTAAGGAGGCGGTAGCATGAAATTTTCACTTTTAATCAAATTCGAACATCTGGGTACAGACTTTTATTAACTTCCTTTTTTAAGGTTTTCTCTGGAAGAGATTTTTCGCAAAAGCTTTGTTGTGAAATTCTCAAGAAAAATGAAATGGAGCATTTAAGGTTCAAATATCGGTA
>CAZGZM010000136.1:0-6534 GCA_964529955.1 uncultured Thermotogaceae bacterium | reverse complement strand
ATACTATCTATAAAACATATTTTTTATCTGAAAGAGTTTTGATAAAATAACAGGATTTCAGATGGTAAAAAAAAAACAAATATAAAATTTTTAAAAGGAGCTATATGAATGAATAAAAAAGGTGAAAAAACCATCCCTATAAAAAGGATTTCTGAAGTAAATACTTAAAATCGAAAATTGGATTTTTGATTAATGAGTGCACAAAAATAAATGATGTTCCTTCTTATTCCTGAAAACATCTGAAATTGCTACAAAAAGGTTATCCCTATATATTCTATGTTTCCCCTTCTCCTACATATTGCTCTGAAGAAATAAACCTAGATTTTTTTTTGAAGAATAGAATTGAAATTGTAAATATTTTATGTTGTGGATTTTTGATGAATTAAATAGTGAATTCAACTATCATTAATATTTATGATTTTTAAAGAAATAAATCAGAATGACTTCCCATTCTCGTTAAGATTAGGCTTTTTTGTTCTTTATCTATAATGTATATTAATAACCAATCAGGTTTTAAATGACATTCTCTAAAGCATTTATATTTTCCAATTAATGAATGATCATTATACTTTTTTTCCAATACTTCTTCATTAATTAATTTTGAAACAATTTTCTTTAATATTTCTAAATCATATTTTCTCTTTTTAGCTATTTTGAAATCTTTTTTAAACTGACTTGTATATTTAACTGCCAGCATTATTTATTCAAATCATCAAAAAGATCGTCTACATTAGAAAATACTTTTTTTTCTTTAATATTTTTCGCTTCTTCCATAGCTTTTTCAGTCAGCAAATTATAATTAGGTATTTTGATCTCAAAGGGAATACTACCTGTAATAATAACCTGTCTAAGAAAAATGTTGACTGCTTCAGAAGTAGATAAACCAAGTTTAGACAATGTATTTTCAACGTGTTTTTTTATTTCTGGTTCAATTCTAATATGAATAGTACTAGATTTAGTCACAAAATCACCTCCACATTGTATACACATTATATCACTTTTCATATCGATTATACAATTGAATTAGAAATAAAATATCGGAGACATACCTTCAGGGGTGTCCCCTATATTTATATTTTTTTCTAATATTCTTATGTTATCTATTAACTGTTTTTCATTCTATTTCTCCTAGATTCTCCCCCCTCGTTATACGAAATCTTGAATAATTCTTGGAACATGAATATTTCAAACAGATTTCTAAGTACAAGAATTATAAGGAACAATAATTCATCACAGGGAAGACATTTCAAAGAAATGGTAGGGGGTCGTTTGTTGATATCCCTGAATATTCTTTTCACTTTTATAACAACCACTGAAAAACATAAAAAGTATCACTCTCATTTATTTACTTAAAATCGAAAAATGAGTTTTTGATTGATAAATGGAGAAAAATAGGAACATTACCGAGAGCTTTTACTGTAGCTCGTGTGGTATAAGAAAAATTTCTTGTTCTTTAAGAAAATCTTCGGCTGAGAAAAATCTGTTTGAATCATTCATGTTCTTGGAATTATTCAGGATTTTCGAAGGAAACCCCTTCTTTATACAATCGTTGGACTAATGTATAACTTGCTACTAGTCCATACTTCAACTATTGTTATAATGGCTTATATATTATATTACAGAGCATAATAAATGATGTCCCTATTTAACCGCTTTATAGATTTTTAGCTTAAAGAACCAAAATTGAATTTATTTCTTCTGGTTATTCAACTAAAATCAAATTTTAATTTTTTCAGTTAATAGATAGAATCAAAATTTTCATCCTTTCATTAATAATCAAAAAAACTAAAAACATTTTCTGATGTAAATACTTAAAATCGAAAAATAGGTCTTTTATTAATGAGTGAACAAAAATAAATGGTGTCACTATTTATGAACTTATACTTGCACTTATCTAACATTGAAAAAACATAAACACCAAATAATAGAAAACAGCCAAGGACATACGTTAGCTTATATCCTAAGCTGTATATAATACTATCTCAATTACTTAAATGTTGAAAAACTGGATTGCCTACTTAATTGCTGTTTTGTAGTTTATATTCTCAGTTTTTTCCAAAACCTATAATCTGCAACCCTTCATCTGTCTTTCCCAGATTTACAAAATTGAAATCACTGTTTCTTTAATTACTCATTCCACTTTATCAAATTTTCTTTTCTGAGTTTATCCTTTTCTTCAGGAGTTAAAGTCAAGCTCCAGTAATTAACTGCTTCCTCCCAATCTCCATAAATTGGATTTGGCATAACAACAAATTTTGTTCCCCAATATTCCTTCATCTGGTCAACTAATAAATTCCTTTCATCAATGCTTACATTCCTAAAAATAGATAAAAAATCGTTCAAATTGTCTCCCATCAATACAACTATTTTGTAATTCTGATCAACTAGCTGCCTTCTAGGTTCCTTATCTACCGCATCTACAGTAGCAGCTAGAAGAACATGATCGCTATCTGCTAAAGGAAATCCAACCTTATTCAAACCATCTATAGTTATCTGTTTCATTGCTTCTGGTCTGTTGGAAATATAAAAAACTTCTCCACCCGTTTCAACAACATAATTCAAAAACTCCAAAGCTCCGGGTTGAGGTTTTGCAGATAATGAAGCTGCCCACTCAATAAAACCAGCTGCATATCCCCCACTGTTAGCTCCAATCGAATCTGCTTTCCAGGGAGTATTATTTAAAATAGTTTCGTCTATATCAACAATTACAACACGAGTAGCGGTTTCATCCGGATATTCTTCAATATCCTTATCAAAGATCATCTTAGCAACATTGTAAGCCTGATAGGATAAAGCTTTGAATTCTCCGGAAGTCTGATACCATACCATAGCAGTAACCAGCTGCTCATTAAACTCCATTTGAGTATAAATAGGTATAAGCCTTAATTCCTGACCAATTACGATAAAATCAGCATCACTCAAATTATTGTATTCAATCAATTCATTAACAGTAATTCCTTTATTTTCAGCTATCCCGGATAAAGTATCCCCTTCCTTCACAACATAAAAATCCGAACCAAATACAAAAACTGATAGCATAATGACAGTAACAAAAACACCAAGTTTTCTCACAACAAATCCTCCCTTAATAATTCCGTAATTTAATTATACTCTTATTTGTGGTTTTGTCAATGTTAGGTTAAAAATAAACTGCTTGATTTTAAGAAAAATAATTATTTAATTTTCAGTAAATTTAAAATAAAATTTCAGAAATAAAAATAAGAAAATTAAATCCGTATGGAGCAATTAAATAACGAAAATTTTCAGATAATGGCCAGTAGATAAAATAAATAAAAAAAATTTACTAGACTAAAGATAATCGTTGTAATACCACCAACAGTTTTCCATACTTGGGCTGTTCCAAATTTATTAAGCATTTAACCAATATTGGATTTGAATAATTTTATTATTTTTGATTAATGAGAATTCTATTTCTTCTTCATTTTTAAATGAATACCTTTTCAGAATCTTTCTTGAAAGAGATTTCCAAACGCTTATATTCATTTTCAGACATTTTTTGTATTCTGACGGAAAGAATCCTGTTATTCTTTTAATATCTTTATCTTTTAAAATAACTTTTTCAATTTTTCTTTAAAACAGTTTCTGACATCTATTCTTGTATCTGAACCACTTTTGAATGCTTATTATAAATTTAAGGATTTTCGAAGGAAATCTTATCCTTATGCTACTGATTCCATATTATTTTTCTGTTGCTAGTCTATAATATCTTATATAGGATGTTATAGATAATAATAAATAGTGTATGTATTTATAATGTGCCTTAGGAGGAAAAGGGGATATTCGATATTTCAGTAAAAGAACTAAACTTTAGTGTTTTTACAAAAAAAATGATGGTAAACTGTTATCGTACTTATATGCATAAATTTGTTTATTTACCAGCTATGTTCGAAAGGAGTTTATGAAAAATGTCAAACTTTGCTAAACCTACTGGTCCTTTTGGAGTAATGCTCGCAAAGGGAATGGCTTTGGGCCATAAAGATTTTTATAAAAATACTTCCAAATACTTAAATCTCAATAAAAATGATAAATATCTGGAAATAGGATTTGGTTCAGGAATGTTTATTAAAAAATATATTGATGGTATTTCTAAAATTGCAGGTTTAGACCACTCTTCTGAAATGGTTGAATTAGCTAAAAAAGTTAATAAAGAACGTGTAAAAGAAGGGAAAATTGAATTTAAAAAAGGTGACGTTGAAAAAATTCCCTGGAATGATAATGAATTCACAATAGCAGTCGCAATTGAATCTTTTTTCTTCTGGAAAGATAAAATAAATGCTTTAAAAGAAATAAAAAGAGTTATTTCTCCTGGAGGAAGACTAATAATTGAAATGGCATTCAACAAAGATGATGGTTTAGACCACGAAAAACAAAAGAAAAAAATGGAGCTGGAATTTTATAGTTCTGATGAAATGCAAGACTTTTTAACAAAAGCTGGTTATAAGGATATCAATTTTTATTATTATAAAGGGATAAAAGTACCATTTAAAGGCTATATAGTACCTAAAGGAATGATAATCCAAGCCTGTAAATAAAATTCCTCTTAACTGATATTCTCAGTCGAAAAATTTCTGTAAATGTTTGTCTACCCCCATTTTTGTTGCTTCTTTGCTGTTTTCGCTTTAAATCTCACTACCGTTGCATCGTTAGCTTTGTATCATCATACAATGATTCTTTTATGTTATTTCTCTTTTATACTGTCTGTTATCTATTTTCCATTATCTAATTCTATTTTGTTCTACAAACTCGAAATCCCAGACGATCAAGTTTACGAGTTGGTGAATAGTAGTCACGACGAGTTATATGACAATATTTTTTGCTATTGAACATACTTCCTCCTCGCAATACTCTATCGGAGCCGTTTACTGGACCTGCAGGGTTTTGTGATGGTGATGATGCATAATAACTTGAGTTGTACCAGTCATTACACCATTCCCACACGTTTCCACTCATGTCATAGATTTCTATTCCATTTGGGTTCTTTGTTCCCACTTCGTGTGTTTCATTTTCTGAGTTATCTTCATACCAGCCAACCTCATACAAATTATCGCTTCCTGAATATAAGTAATCTGGATTGTTAGTTGCTCCCCTTGCAGCATATTCCCATTCTGCTTCTGTTGGTAGTCTGTATCCCTTGTTATTTGGATAATCTATAAGTTCTCCTGTTGCTATATCATATGCTGGTTCTAATCCTTCTTTCTCACTTAACCAGTTACAGTAATATATCGCTCCCAACCATGTTACTTCCATCATTGGATAGTTGCCCTTTCCGCTTTCTACATAAAAGTTCGTTCCATCGTGTTCAATCTGACTATAGTACATATCTGTCAGTTCTTTTTCATCCTTACTTCCATCAGCATCTGCTCCTATATCATTCAGAAATGAACAGTATTCTTCATTCGTTACTTCATATTTCCCCATGTAATAATCATAGGTAAGTGTTACCTCGTGTATTGGTTTATCATCGTTATCATAGCTTACATCTTTCGTATCTCCCATTGAAAATGTTGCGCCTTCAATATGCACATATTTATCGTTATTAATTGTTTCTCCCTCTATCCCAAAACTGCATGTGATTAAGATTAAAATCATACAAATTACTAGAAACGTTTTTTTCATTCTTCTTTACTCTCCTTATATTTATCTTTGACGTTAAAGAGAATTTTCCCCTCTTCTATTAACATTTTATTCTCTATTTGGATATTGTTCAAGATAAAATTTATCTTTATTTGAATTGGTTATTTACTGTCTGCTTCACTTATAAAGAATTGTGAACATCTTCCATCATGAGTCGCATGAGTTTGTCTTTTCGTTCTTTCACCGAAAAAAATAAATTAGTTATTAGTTGTTAGATTTTGGATATTGAGTAAATACAAAAATAGGGTCTGACACTCTTCCTGTATCTGAACTAAGAAGAATTTCATGTTCTTTATGAAAATCTTCGAATGAGAAAAATCGTTTGAAAATTCTATATTCCAATGAAGAAGAATTCGTTTCTCAGAAATCTTCGATCGAGAAAAAATGTATTGAATCTTCGATGTCTCTACGAATATTCAATTTTTTCGAAGGAAAATTCTTCTTATTTTCAATGATTATTCATATTTTTTTTGAAGAAAACTTTTCCTTTAAAAGTCTATATACTCCTTATAAAGACTGTTTTAAGTAATGATAAATGGTTTCTGTCCCTAAATACTCAATTTATAATTTCATTTTCTTGCAGATTAACTAAGAACAAAAATAATATTTCCTAGTTATTAGCTTGAAATTGATAAATGAGTTTTTGGTTAGTATGTGAAGAAAAAATAAATGGTAATGTCCCTTTTTTTAATCAATTCTCTTATTTTTTTGAATAATATTTTAAATAAACTGTAGTTGTTCGGAAATTCCGAATAAGTGAATTTTTATAGTTTTTAGCTGCAAAGGATTTTATGTTATTTAAGAGAAAAATACTGTTGAATTCTATCTTTCCAAATTGTAAAAATCTAAAAAATCCTTTGGAGTAAATATTATTTGTTT
>CAZGZM010000135.1:0-6545 GCA_964529955.1 uncultured Thermotogaceae bacterium | reverse complement strand
TGATCGCTCTTTATAAGCATTTAAGTATTCTTTGCATAGAAGATTTCTTGAATCATTGTCTATTTCTGAAGATTCTTCACTGTCTACAGGACTTGAAATAGAAATCAAAAGAATCGTTCTAGCTAAATCAGCTGATGGGTCTCCTCTTGTAGCAGTTAACCAATCTATTATTACAGGTTTATGCTCATTAATGATTATATTGCCAGGATGATAGTCTCCATGACAGAGATTTTTTTTCAAGGACATTTTCTTAAGTTTATTTAAAAGAAGTTCTCTTTCGGAGTTAGAAAGAACAGTTGACTTTTCAATACAGTATCTCAAATATTCAACTTGAGAAGGAAGTTCATATATTTTATGTTGATGAATTTTAGAGTGTAAATCTGCAAAAATATTTATATATTCAGAAATATTATCAATATCAGAAAACATTTTAAACATCATCGACTTACCTATTATTTTCTCATAGACAATTCCGTATCTTCCATCGACTTCTTCAATTTTATAAACTGCGGAAACTGGTAAATTTTTTTTTTGCACTAGATTATGAATCTTATATTCCATTTCTACTTCTGAATATTGAATCCCCTTATAAAAAAGTTTTAGTACCTTTGAATCTTCCAAATTGTATATTTCAGCTGTTCTTCCCTTGCCTATTAAGTCCATATCATCTCTCCATTAAAAGTTCTTCTTTTTTTTATAAAGCATATAATTTTAAAATTACTTTATTAATCCCCTCATTGATTTGAATTATAAAAAAATGATAAAATGAAAAAGATTATGAGAGTATTATTGATTATTTTAACATTGTTTTTTTCTTTTTCTTTATTAATATTTGGCTTAATGGATTTAGGAGCAGACGGTCCCTTTAGTATCGTAAGATCAACAGAAGGAATTGCTAAAAAATTTGCAGATATAATTTGTATATCAAGTTATATTGTTGCTATTATTTCCGCAACTCTTATCATTCACTTTCCTTTAATTGCAGGTTCAATGATGATTATAACCTTCACTATAAATATTTACTTAAATAACCTGAACAATGCTGCGATTATAGTAAACTTATTTTTAATACTAGCTCTTGGAATAATCACAATATTTTATGGGTTCAGAGATGATCGTCTGGTTTTATATAAACCAAAAAAAGTAAGTAGAAATCAATTGAATCGAAAATTAGAAGTAATCGGAAATTCTTTCTATTCTCAATATCAGTTATTAGAAATGAAAGAGAAAATCGCTGCTCTTTTGAAAAACGAGAAAATGTTCAATGGAGAAATTACCGAATATTATTCAAATGAAAAAGAAATTGATTTTTTATTAAAGACATATACAGAATTAAATAATTTAAAAAATGAAAAAATCAAAAGAAGAGTCAGCTATATCATAAACGAACTTGAACGATTTCTTCCCTATAAATATACTCAAAAAAATGGGCTAAATTAACATCTGAAATAAAAAAAATTATACTTTAAACCCTTCTTTTATTCATCGTGGATGTTTGTTGACTGAATAATTTCAAAAACTTAAAAAAAATTAGATATACTTCTTTACAAATATCTCTTTTGATTGTAAAATATATTTCGCACACGAAATATTCGTCTGCTTAATTTTTATACCCGAAATTTATTGAGGTGATTTTTTTGGATAAAAGTGAAATAGGAATTCAAATTTTAAAAAAAATGAAAAAAATAATGTTTTTGCTTAAACAAAATGCAGAAAAAGAATTTAAAAAGGTTAATCTAACTGAGCCACAGGGCATGTTGATTAGATGTCTTGCACATAATGGAGATATGAAGATTAGTGATTTAAGTAAGAGATTAGATCTTTCTAACAGTACAGTATCTGGCATTGTAGATAGACTTGAAAAAAATGGTTTTGTAAATCGGGAAAGGAGTAAAGAAGATAGAAGAGTTGTAAATATTAGTTTAAATAAGAATTATAAAAATTCAGCAAAAAACTACTTTAAAAAAATTGAAGAAAAACTTAAAAATATTATGAGTCAGGGCTCAGAAGAAGATTTAATAGACATTCTAAATGCTCTTGAAAAACTTCAAAATATACTTTCCATATACAAATTAAATACAGACAGTAATGAAGGAGAAGAAAAATGCTTAAACTAATTAGATATTTTAAACCTTACCTATGGTTAATAATTCTAGCTATTGGATTGCTTTTTGTGCAGGCGATGAGTGAATTAGCCCTTCCAAACTACATGTCTAATATCGTTAATACTGGCATTCAGCAAGGTGGAATAGAAAGCGCTCTATCAGAAGCAATAAGAAAAAGCACCATGGATAATATCACTCTATTTATGAGTTCTGAGGATAAAGAAAAGGTACTCAGCAACTATACCCTTATCGATGAAACCTCTTCAAATCTTGATGAATACATTGATAAATATCCAGTTGTTGAAAATGAATCTGTTTACGTTTTAAAAGAAGGCGAGATAGAGAATTTCGATGAAATAAACCTGATTCTTGGGAAAGCCTTCATGGTCTATTCTGGAATAAAGAACGGTAATATGGGAGAAATGGAGGGTCAGGAAGGATTCAGTCCCCCTTCAGGAATGTCTTTACCTGAAGGAGTAGATGTTTTCCCACTATTAAAGTTGATGCCAGAAGAACAAAGATTGAGCATGCTTTCATATGTCGAAGAAACAATAGCAGTTATGGGAGAAAGCATGGTAAATCAAACTGCAGTTGTAGCGGTTAAGGATGAACTGGAAGCAATAGGAATCGATACAGCTAAAATAGAATCCGATTATATAATTCGAACCGGAATACTTATGATTTTAGTAACACTGTTAGCAGCAGCATCAACGGTCATGGTTGCCTTTCTGGCTTCAAGAGTTGCAGCTGCATCAGCAAGAGATATGAGAAAGGATATTTTCACAAAGGTGGAAAATTTCTCCAATACTGAATTCGCTGAGTTTTCAACAGCTTCACTTATTACAAGAACAACAAACGATGTTACTCAGGTTATGCTTGTTGTTGTTATGATAATAAGAATGGTATTCTATGCTCCTATTTTAGGTATTGGTGGTATTATAAGAGCTTTTGAAAAAAGCCCTTCAATGTCCTGGATAATTGGCCTTGCAGTAATTATTCTCTTGGGACTGGTAGCTGTGGTGTTTGCGATAGCTTTACCAAAATTTAAAAGAATTCAAAAATTAATAGATAGATTGAACCTGGTCACAAGAGAAAACTTATCTGGATTGATGGTTGTTAGGGCATTTAATACTCAGAAATTTGAAGAGCAAAGATTTGATGAAGCTAATAAAGATGTAACTAAAACTAATCTTTTTATTAATAGAGTTATGGTTTCAATGATGCCAATAATGATGTTTATTATGAACGGGGTAACTATTCTGATAGTCTGGAATGGAGCACATCAAATTGCTGATTCCAGTATGCAGGTTGGGGATATGATGGCTTTCATTCAATATGCAATGCAAATCATTTTCTCATTCCTTATGATGACAATCATGTTCATAATGATTCCAAGAGCTTCTGTTTCAGCTGGACGAATATCTGAAGTTCTCTCTGTTGATCCAAAAATCAAGGATCCAGACAATCCTCAAGAATTTGACAAGGCTTTTAATGGCGAAATAGAATTTAAAAATGTTTGTTATAGATTCCCTGGAGCAGAAGAAAATATTTTAAAAGATATAAGTTTCAAAGCTCATCCCGGTCAAACCACAGCAATCATAGGATCAACGGGTTCTGGCAAATCAACATTACTGAATATGATCCCTAGATTTTACGATACTTGTAATGGTCAAGTACTCATTGATGGAATAGATATAAGGAATGTATCTCAACATGATCTAAGAGAAAGAATAGGTTATGTTCCCCAAAAGGGTGTTTTGTTTAGTGGAACAATAGAATCCAATCTTAAATATGCAGATGAAAATGCTTCTGATGAAGAAATGGTAAAAGCAGCTGAGATAGCACAGGCTACGGAATTTATTGACGAATCACCAAAAAAATATGAAACACCCATATCTCAAGGAGGAACAAATGTTTCAGGCGGACAGAAACAAAGATTATCAATTGCCAGAGCATTATTAAAAAAACCAAAAATTTATCTTTTCGATGATAGTTTCTCCGCTCTAGACTTTAAAACCGATGCAGCACTTAGAAGAGATTTAAAGGAAGAAACCGGAAAAAGCACACGAATTATAGTTGGTCAGAGAGTTGCAAGTATTAAAAATGCGGATCAAATACTTGTACTGGAAGAAGGTAAAATTGTTGGAATAGGAAAACATAAGGAACTGCTGGAAAGTTGTGAAACTTATAGAGAAATAGCAACTTCACAGCTGTCGGAAGAGGAATTACTATGAGTAAAGAAAATATGAAAAACACTAAGCAGAGAAGTAGCGGGAGTGGATTTGGTCCGGGCCACGGTCCCTCAATGATGAGAGGTGGAGAAAAGGCTAAAAATTTCAGAGCCACTGTAAAAAAATTAGCTTCTTATTTGAATAAATATAAAATAAAAATTATCATAGTTTTTATTTTTGCAGCGGGGAGTGCTGTTTTTACAATAATCGGACCTAAAATCCTGGGTGGTGTAACTACTGATTTATTCGAAGGTATTCTTGGAAAAATCCAGGGAACAGGAGAAGGAATAGATTTTAATTCAATCGGAACTACATTGCTTTTCTTGCTCGGATTATTCATTATTAGTTCACTTTTCAGTTATATTCAGGGCTGGATAATGTCAGGAATTTCTATGAAAGTTACTTATCGTTTCCGAAGGGAAATTTCAAAAAAAATAAATAAATTGCCTTTAAAATATTTCGACAATACCAGTCAGGGTGAAGTTCTTTCAAAGGTTACCAATGACGTTGATGCCATTAGCAGAACATTAAACCAAAGTCTTACGCAGATAATTACATCAGTTACAACAGTTATTGGAGTTACCATAATGATGTTCACGATTAGCTGGCAATTAACACTGGTTGCTTTACTAATTCTACCGGTATCAACAGGATTGATATTATTCGTTGTTAAATATTCTCAAAAATATTTTAAAAAACAACAGGATTATCTTGGACACGTAAATGGCCATGTCGAAGAAATGTATGGTGGTCATGTTGTTGTAAAAGCTTTCAACGGAGAAGAAGAAAGTGTTGAAAAATTCAACGAATTGAACAAAGAGTTGTACAGCTCGGCATGGAAATCGCAGTTTCTTTCAGGAATGATGATGCCAATTATGACCTTTGTTGGAAATCTTGGATATGTTCTTATAAGTATTATGGGAGGATGGCTAGCAGTTAGGAATATGATAACAGTTGGTGATATTCAGGCTTTTATTCAGTACGTCAGATCATTCACTCAACCAATAGCACAGATAGCAAATATATCAAACATATTCCAGCAAACTGCTGCTGCAGCTGAAAGAGTTTTCGAATTTTTGGATGAGGAAGAAGAAATTCACGACACTGAGAATCCTATTAAAGTAAAGGATATAAATGGAAATGTAGAATTTAAAAATGTACATTTTGGATATGAGGAAGATAAGATTATTATCAATGATTTTTCATCCAAAGTAAAAGCGGGTCAAAATATAGCGATTGTCGGTCCAACCGGTGCAGGAAAAACCACTATGGTAAAACTCCTGATGAGATTCTATGAACTTAACAGCGGTCAGATTCTCATTGATGGTCACGATATAAAGGAATTCACAAGACACGATTTGAGAGAGAATTTTGGAATGGTTCTCCAGGATACATGGCTTTATAATGGAAGCATAAAGGATAACATTAAATATGGGAAACTGAATGCAACAGATGAAGATGTTATTAAGGCTGCTAAAGCCGCTCATGTAGACTCATTTGTTCATATGCTTCCTGAAGGATACGACATGATATTGAATGAAGAATTAACAAATATTTCTCAGGGACAAAAACAGTTAATAACAATCGCCAGGGCTATTTTAGCCGATCCAAAGATAATGATTCTTGATGAAGCGACAAGTTCAGTCGATACAAGAACAGAAATTCAGATACAACATGCAATGAACAACTTAATGAAGAATAGAACGAATTTCATAATCGCTCACAGATTGTCAACAATAAGAGATGCTGATTTGATTCTGGTAATGAATAACGGAGACATAGTTGAACAGGGAACACACGATGAACTTCTTGAAAAGAAGGGATTCTACTCAGAATTATATCTCAGTCAATTCGAAGAGGGTTTTGTAGATACCGAAAGCGAAACAGCTTAATATTATCCAAGAAAAGAAGCGGACTTCAAAGTCCGCTTTTTTTATATTAATTGTATGCTAATATCAAATAGAGGTGAAGTTATGGAAGAAGAAGAAAAACTCAAAGTTGGTATTCTTGGCTGCGGAATAATATCGCAGGCAGCTCATTTTGAATCATGCATAAAGGCAAAGAATATTGAATTATATGCAATGTGCGATTCAGCTGAAGATCTATTGAAAAAAATGTCAGACATTTATCCATGTAAAAAAACATATACTGATTATGATGAAATGCTTACGAATAAAAACATAGATGCTGTTATTATAGGAATCGCAGA
>CAZGZM010000134.1:0-6611 GCA_964529955.1 uncultured Thermotogaceae bacterium | reverse complement strand
GG
The DNA here is from genome assembly GCA_964529955.1 of uncultured Thermotogaceae bacterium. Classification (GTDB taxonomy): domain Bacteria; phylum Thermotogota; class Thermotogae; order Petrotogales; family Kosmotogaceae; genus JASGMR01. The sequence continues at coordinate 6,609 of CAZGZM010000134.1, read as the reverse complement.
TTGAACCCTTTGTTGAGGATCCAGAAGTTTCGGAGGGAAAGATTGCAATAAAAACCATCACAAGATACGGCATTCAAATAAAGACAGATATTGGAGAACCGGAATCAGGAGATAAAAAAATAAAGATAGTCTCTAAAACTCTTTCAAAGGAAGAAGATATAAATTACTTGCAGCTGGTTTTACAAAACACTGGTACCTTTAGCTTAAAACCATCCATAACAGTAAGAGCGTACGATAACGAAACAGGTTCTTTAGTAGGAGAGTTCCAGGGAAGTTAGGGGTCCCTTTATCCGGAAACCTCGAAAGTATATAAAGTACTCTTTGAAGGCCTAGAAACCGGAGAATATAGAATCATAGTCCTTATTCAGGATGGAGAAGATGTATGGGGAGCTCAATACAACGCAAATATAATGTAAAATTTAGGAAAATCCACACTTTGATATTTATAACCCTGATTGTTTTTCAGGGTTTGATTTTTTCTATGGATTTTCCAATAGAAATAAAAAGACCTTCTGAAGAGACAATAAAAGTTAAACCGGGAGCTATTTTCGATATTTCCCTGAAAGTAACTAACATAGGGAATTCAGATATAGATCTGGAAGAAAATATAGTTTTACCAGATGGCTGGAATCTTGTTTTTCAACCATTTGCATTTGAAGTGAAATCAATTTCATCACAATTAAGAATATTCAGTATTTCTGTTCCAGGTTGGGCAGATGCCGGAGAGTATGAGATTTTATATGAAGTAATTGGTGATTCCGGAAAGAGAGAAACACTGTCTATAAAGGTAAAGGTTTCCTCGATTATAAGTTTTTCTGTATCAAAGGTTAATTCTCCAGAGTATGCCATTGCTGGAGAGGAATATTCTGTTTATTTCTCAATCAATAATAATGGAAATGTTCCAGTTGAAGTTGAAATAGATGTATCAGACAATCTTTCATACGATATCCAAGTTAAAGATGCTACATTAGTTATTCCTGCAAAGGAAAGTATTTTGAGTTCTGCAACAATCACAATCAACGAAAGTATATCCGCTCAAACTACCCATAGAGTTAAGGTAGAAGTTAAAGAAAAATCTACTGGTGTAATTAAAGAGCTAAGATTTAATACAATAATAATTCCACAGGAGAATGCTTTAGCAAATCAATTCGTTCTTGTTCCCTGTGTTTTCACTATTGGAACAACCTTCAAAGACGATGATATAGAATTTCATTCAAAACTGAAACTGAATGGTTTTATTGATTCAGAGAGAAGATTATATGTAAATCTGGAACTGGAAATGCTTAATTTCAAGGAGCTCCCTGATTTTAAACTAAACTCGCTCAGCTATAATTATGAGAATTTCCGAATAAGATATGGAAAATACAAACCTCCTAATTACTCAGGCTTTAAATATGATAAAGCTCTGGAAAGTATTAGTGCCGAATTAAGCATTGAAAATTTTCATCTTCATTCCTTTGCATCAACAGGAACAGAATATTATGGAATCTATGTAGACTGGATTAAGTCGGATGAATATGAGTATTTTGCTGCGCTGGATGGAAAAAGAAGTGAAGAAGAAAAATTACAGGTTCTTTCAATAGGACTTATGAATAACTATGAGAATTTTTACTATGATGGAACTTTGAGATTTCCTTTCTTAGATTCAGAAAGCGAGGGAATGGAGTTTGATTTTGATTCAGGGTATTCATTTAAAATTGATCCAATGGATTTTAAAATTGATTTGTCATACGATCACGGAAACTACGTGGGAGTAAAGGACGATTCATTTGAAATGGATTTCAACGCATACCTTTTTGATGATTTTATTTCTGCAAGTTATGGATTTAAAAGATATGAGCCATTTGATTTTTCAAAAGATGGACTTGTTAATTACTATTTCTTGAAGGGAAGTTTAGAGGGATTTATATCACCAGATATTTTATTTAAAATAGATATGAGCAAGAATTTTACTGGCAACAGGCAAACAGCTGGAATCGAAATTGATAATTCATTTAAAACCAATTTACGTCTCTTTTGGAATATCTATACAGGTGAAAAAAGTGATATTAATCTTTCCCTTAGCAGTAAAATAAATTATAAAGAGAACAATTTCGTAGCGACTTCCACAGCGAATTTAAATTTATACACCAAAATAGACGATTTCACTGATTTTAAAATAAATGCGAAGGTAAATATTGTGAATACGGATAATACCCTTATAAATCCCAATGCGAATGTAAGCTTTGTAATCAATCACAATTCACCATATGATTTTGAAATAAAAAGCAGTCTAAACCTGAGCATGAATTTTGAAACGATGACTAAAGATGCATCGGCCACCTTCATCCTGAATAAATATTTTGATGAGAACGGGAAACTGTCTTTCGCTTTAGACCTGGAGTTTGAAGAAGAATTGAAAAAAGTAATAGGAAAAGTATCATTCGACTTGAGTAAAAAGTTTTTAAATGGATTCGAACTTGGTGGATCAGTTAAATACAAATTTAACGATGAAGAAGAAAATTTTGTCCAGACTTCTTTTATTGTGAACAAATATTTCAAAGACAGAAACAAATTACAGGGGAAAGTAACCTATGACTTCAATAAGAATGAGGATTTCCTATCGAGATTTTCATTTGGAATCGAATATACGCATTACTTTAATCTACCTGCATTACCCAGAACAGATCTCTCATCAGTTGAAGGATATATATATTATGATGATGGAGAACATAAAAGAGGATTATCTGGAGCGAAGGTGTATCTAAACAATAAAATTGCGATAACATCTGAAGAAGGCAGATATTATTTTTCTGGAGTAAAAGAGGGAGATCATTTCTTAAAAGTTGACAATTCTAATATAGACATGAATATGATCAGTGTAGAAACCCTTCCAATAAAAATAAGTTTGGAAAAGGGTGAAGAAAGAAAAATGCAAGATATATTTTTTATTGATCGATCAGAAATATTAATAAAAATAATTCCTGACAAAATATCGGGAAAAACCCTTGATACTGACGTTCTATCAAAAATGGGAAGAACATCGGTTAATCTTCAAGGAATAAAAATTATCATTAGAAACGAAGATTCATACTATATACTTTACACATCAAAGAATGGAGAAGCGGGGATGGAAAGATTGAAACCAGGAGAATGGAACCTAAAGATAATCACTTCAAGTCTTCCGGAAGGGTATGCTATAACCCAAAATGAGTATAATATAACCTTGTATCCCGGGAGGAAAATTAATGTTGAAGTTCAATTAAAAGAAGAAATGATGGAAATAATATTCATCGATTCAGGAGATCTATAACTTAGATATTAGTTGTTGGTCGATAGTTGTTAGTAGAATTTCATAAAATGGGGACGGTCCACACGAGCTCTAATACAAGCTCTCGGTACAGTCCCCATTTTTAAATTATTCTATAAATTTTCTGTTCACCTATCCTATTATGCTTCTCAACTAACCTCTAAAAACCAACAACAAACAACTAACAACTAGAAACTGAATCCCTTACGAAAGACTTCAAGGCAGGCCTCTACGACTTTTTCATCATATAGTTTTCCTGAGTTTTTCTTTATCTCTTCAAATGCCTTATCTAAACCAAGAGCTGGTCTGTAAGGTCTGTGATGGGTCATTGCTTCAACAACATCTGCCACAGTAATGATCTTTGATTCTAGATGAATTTCTTTTTCCTTTAAGCCTTGAGGATATCCAGAACCATCTATCTTTTCATGATGCTGTAAAACAATTTCAGCAATTGGAAATGAAAATTCTACAGAATCTAATATGTTAAAACCTTGCTGTGTATGATTTTTGATCAAGCTCCATTCTATTTCAGATAACTTTGTAGGTTTGTTTAAAACCTCAGAAGGTATGCCAATTTTTCCTATATCATGTATCATAGATGAGAGTTTAATTTCTTCAATTTTTTCTCCAGATAAGTTCATTTCTTTAGCGATTGCTTCAGCTAAAATACTCACTTGATATTGATGACCATAAGTATATGGATCGCTTGTATCAACAATTTTGGACACTGTTTCGATAAAAGTGTTTCTCGTTCTTTTTAGTTCGGTTTGAATTTCTTCGTTTTTGTAAAGAGACTTTGCGAGCTTTAGATTACCATAACCTATATTAGCAATCATATTGGAGAATAACGAATAAAATTTCATAACATTTTCGACAAAATCTTTACTGAATCTTGGAATTTTTTCAAGAGCTTCTAAATACTTTTTTTCCTCAAATCCATAGATCTTAGCCTGCATTTTAAACAAATCACGATCAATTTTTTCATCTTTGTAGAAAAATTGTCCAAGGAAGATATTTCCGAGTCTTTTATTTCCGATTACAATTGGAGTTGCAATATCCCATAAATTATTTTTACATTTGTATGCTTTATATTCTCCTTTATTTAAACCCTTGGAAAGGTAAAAGTCACTATCTATACAGTTTTTATTCGATTCGGGATTAGCTCTATGGAATTTAGTACAGATTTCTTGCCAGCCATTTCCAACAAGTATTTTACCCTTGTTATCAATAATCCCTATTGGAATACCTGACGCTTCGTATAAAAAACTTGTCATCAACTGAATCGTTTCAGAATCTATTACATCTTCCAACTCAATATTTTGGATTTCACTATCTTTTTGAGTAAGAAGTTCTTTGAATTTTTCCTGGACTTTTTTTTCACTATGTATTAAAGCAGCTTCAATAATATTTTTCTCTTCTTTTAATTTAAGATTATTCAAAGCAAAGGAAATATCATCCGAGATCTCATTGAATAGATCTTGCTCTTCCTTATCATTAATAAATTTATTTGAAAGAGTAATAGAAAGCAAACCAAAAAAATTTCCATCATAATATAAAGGTGATGTAAACGCACTATAACCGGAATTCTCTTTAGATAAAGGACAATCATCACATTTTTTCGAATCTTCTATTATTAAATATTTATTATCATCTATCGCTTTTTTCATTTTTTGGGGGATGTTGCCTTTGTTTATCATATTTATGACTCTATCAAATCCAATTTTTGAATTTGCAGAATATGATGTATAAAATTTTGTACTTTCATCAAAAAGGATAATCCATGCATCATTATATCCTCTTGTTTTGACTAAAATATCACAGGCTTTTTTTATTAATTCTTCTCCTGTTTCTGCAGAAATAATTAACTTATTTATACTTTTTAAAGCTTTAAGAACCTGATTAAGATGAGTGATTCTTTCTTCCTTTCCTTTCAAATTGTCAATGTCAACGTGGATTCCAACAGCTCTGTGAGGTATTCCATTTTCATCAATTTCAAAGGATTTTCCCTTTCCAAGTATCCATTTCCAGTTTCCGTTTTTACATTTCAACCTGAATTCAGTCTCAAAGGGTTCTGCATTGTGTACCTTTTTAATTAATTTTTCAGCGAGTTCTTTTCTATCTTCAGGATGAAGTAAATTAACCCAGGTGTTCACCTTCATTGGTAGTTCATCTGGTTTGTAACCGAGCATTTGAAAGTATCTATTGTTGAAGAAAATATTATTAGTGTCCAGATTCCAGTCCCAATAGCCATTTTCTCCAACATTAAGAATCATTTTTAACTTTTCATATTCAGGTAAATCGGTGTTTTTCATAAAAAAACTCCTTATACTTATATGAGATTATACAATAAAAAATATGTATTACAAAAGTTTTTCAACTCATAAAAAATTCAGATATTGTATTATAAATTTTAAAGAACGTTAAATATAAACTCCCTAAATCTTTCTTAATTTTTTTCTGGTTGACACCTTTCACAATAATATATACTTCCACCCATATAAGAAGTTTTTTTTATCTCAGAGCCACATTTTGGACAAGGTTCACTAAGAGTATTTTTACTCATTTTTGTTTTATATCCTCCTTGATTTCCAAGAAGATCTTTTTCAGTATCTCTTCCACAATTCTCAACCATATCGGCAAGAGTGTCCTTAACAGATTTATAAAGACGATAAATTTCGTCCTCTGAAAGAATACCAATTTTTGTTTTTGGATTAATTTTTGCATTGAATAGAATATCATGTAGTACTCCATTACCCAGCCCAGGAATTCTTTGCTCTGTGGCTAAGAAAGCTTTAGCACTCTTTTTTTTGAAAATTTTAACTAGTCCCTCAAAGTAATCAAAATCAAATTTATTTGAGAGAGGAGAAGGTTTTTTTCGAGCAATTTCATAATATTCATTTTCCCACTCTCCTTCTTTGAAGCACCACATACCACCATACATTTGAACCTTTGCTATAAAAAAGGAATCGTCATCAAATTCTAAAAGAAGTTGATGTTTTTTTGGAATTTCACTCTTATTCTTTGTCCATAAAAGTTGAACTCCATCTCCAAAAACGATTTTATAATCATCAATAGTTATCTCAATCATTCCACCGACAGGATTTGATTTTTTAATCTTTTTTCCAGACAATTTTTGTTTATATTCGTCTGGTTCACCAGAAAACCAGCATAATTTATGAGGATTGTTGTTTGCAGTAACTCCTTTAATCCGCTTCCCAATTAAATATTTATTTATTTGATCTGATATAACCTTAGCTTCAGGAATTTCTAACATAAAAAACCTCTCCTTGAGATTCATAAAAAACTGAATCTGATAATTT
>CAZGZM010000133.1:0-6613 GCA_964529955.1 uncultured Thermotogaceae bacterium | reverse complement strand
CTTTTCGACATCAAAGGTTTAGGTCTTAAAGTTGGTGGACAGGATGATAAGTTAGCAGTTAAAGGCGGCTGGGGATTCATCGACACAGCTATGGCTTTAACATTTGACGCTACCAAATTGGCTGGTGCATATGTAGAGGCTACAGTTAATCCTTTAGCAAATCTTAACGTATATGCAGGTTTTGGTGCAGATTTCGATCCTAATCTCTATGCATGGTATGCAGGTGCAGATTACGTGTTAGATTTCGATTTCTTGACAGTTACACCAGAATTCTACTGGGATTCTAAAGTATCATCAGGAACAGTTGCAGCTAATGGACCTGGAAAATATGCTAAAGTTGACTTAGGTTTAGATTTCGATCCTTTCACATTAGATGCATGGTTCAAATACAACATAGCTGACAAATTATTCTGCTTAGGTGTTACACCTGAGTTAGATATGGATTGGTTATTCGTTGGTGCAGATTTTGGATATACTCAAAATGCAAGCCCATCCTTAGCAGCAATTGTTAAGGTTGACTATGACTTCACAGATTTCTTGAATCTTTGCGTAAAAGCAGCTTCAGGTAAATTTACAGAAAGTTACTGGGCAGACCCATCATACTATAACGGTAACCTTTTAGGCGCAGATAGCTTCAAGGATTTATCAGTTAAAGCAGCTCTTAAAGTTACATTACCAGTTGGTATGAATGATATTTCATTGACGCCTTACGGTGGATACTACATAGCAGACAAATACTGGAAAGCTGGAGCAGATCTCGCAGTTACATTATGGGATGCTGTAGACTTAACAGCTGGTGTTAGCTATGATCAGTTAAAGAAATTAGGATGGAGCATTGGCGGAAGCTACACAATTTGCTTCTAATCTTAAAGATATAATATATATTACCCCGGCAAAAGCCGGGGTTTTTATTTGGTGATAATATATGAAAGTCTTTTTAATAATATTAAGTAATTTATTAATTTTACTTGTAATTGCATTGATAGTGTTTTCCTTTGGAGAAAAAATATATTCATATATTTATAGTGGAGAAGAAATTATAATTGACTATAACGAATTTTTGTTTCCCGCTATGCTTTTTCTGGTTGCTTTTTTTTCTCAAATAAAAGTTGCGTATTGGAAAAGTAAGATGACATCAATTCTCTTTTTTTCCTTTTCTACAATTACCTTTATATATAATATATATAAGGTATATTCAGGTGGAGTATCATGGTGGATTTCAATCGGATATACTTTGGGGATAAAAGAAGATTATTTAATGATTTGTGGAATATTATTGCTTGCAATGCTTTTCTGTATGGTGATTGGATCTTTCATAATGATTATAAATTAAAAAAAAAAGAACCCTTCTTGATAGGGTCCTTTTTTTTATTTTTTTAATCTTTTAATTTTATTACTTCGAGATTAATTATTTCATTATATGGTTGCTTAATGAAAAAAACTGAGAATTCACTGAGAAAGTTTTTAAAATCACTTTTTTTCATGAAATTTGTTGCAAAAGTTTTATCCTTCCAGATACCATAAGCAATTATTTTTTCCTCTGTTTCTTTATAAAGAAATACATTAATAAAACCATTTTGATTTTGAATATTTTTTGTTAGAATATTTTTCCAGGCTTCTACAAATTTATCAGAATATTCAGTTTTAACATAATAAGTCATCTTTGTGCAATAGGTATTCATTAATTTAAATATTCTCCTTCTAAATAGTTTTTCTTTGCTATTGTTAATCTGACATCGGGGGATCCCTCTTCAATGTCAATACAAAGCATTTCCCATAAATCTTCTCTTGATATGTTTAAGCTTTTGGAAACTTCTTCTAAGTCGTTGATATGATTTTCCTTTGTTTCATCTAAAATACCTTGAATAATTTTATCTACTGTGCGACTATCTTCCAAGTCAAAGAAATCTGTTAGCTTTGTATTTTTCTCAGCTCTCTGGAATTTTCCCAACATTTCTTCAGTAATTTTAATTAAAAGTTCATTGTAATCTAACATATTATCACCTCCAGAAGAGTTATAAAAAATTTATTTTTGAAGTTCAACCGCCATGTTTTTACCAAGATTAAATGCTTCATCGAGATCATCTGAATATGGCGCTCCCTGAACCTCCACACTTGGTAAGACTCTTTCAAGGCTACATTTGTTTGAATATTCCTCAAGTTCTTTCAATGCACCTCCACTCCAAGTGTAAGAACCGAATAGACCTAGATATCTATTCTTTAACTGACGACTGTTAAGTGCTGAAATCAATGCTTTCATTGGTGGGAACAATTCCATATTATATGTGCAGCTTCCTAAAATTATTCCCTTAGAATCCCAAATATCTCTTATAATATCAGAAAGAGAAGATTTTGCAATGTTGTGAATTTTAATTTTTTTCATTCCATTATTAGATAATCCTTCAGCAATTTTCTCAGCTACTGTTTTAGTGTTTCCATACATTGTTCCATAAACAATTACAACCTTATTTTGAGTGGTCTGTTTGCTCCATTTGTCATACAAATCAATTATATAACCTGGATTATTTTTCCAGATGGGGCCATGTGTAGAAGCTATAATTTCAATTTCTACATCTGCTAATTTTTTAAATGCCATTTGAACATTGATACTGTATCTACCGACAATGTTGGAATAATATCTTAAACATTCTTTATAAAATTCATTTAAATCTAATTCATCATCAAAGATGTTTCCACTTAAAGCTCCAAAAGCACCAAAAGCATCTCCAGAAAAAATTATTTTGAAGTTTTCAAGGTATGTCATCATAGTTTCTGGCCAGTGTACCATAGGCGTCATATGAAAAATGAAATTATATTTTCCTGTATTGAGTGTTTCTTTATCTTTTACATTTATAATATTTTCATCAGTAATCGAATAGTATTCCTTTAGGAATTTAACTGTTTTCGAATTTCCTATAATTTTTAATTCAGGATAAATTTTCAACAAAATACCTATTGAACCTGAATGATCTGGTTCCATATGATTAACTATTAGGTAGTCTAAATTATGACCATCGAGTAGATTTTGAATTTTGTCAATGTACTTATCAAAATAATCTCCCTTTACAGTATCAATTAAAGTGTTTTTGCTATCCTTTATTAAATATGAATTATAACTTATTCCATTTGGTAATGGCCAGATATTTTCAAACAAATGTGTTTCAAAATCATTAACTCCGATCCAGTAAACATCTTCTACTATTTTTATTGCTGAGTTCATTTAATCACTCCTTTCTTCTAACTTTATTTTACCAAAACATACATATATTTTCTCGTGAATAAAGGAGAAAAAAATCTCTTCCTTTAGGAAGAGATTTTTAATGCTTTTTTAGAAGGCTCCGCCACCTCCTCCTCCGGCACCACCTCCGGCACCACCTGCTCCAAATCCACCTCCGCCACTTCCAGAACTGGAAGGATGTGCTGCAGCATATGCAGATGCATGAAGTGTTCTGAATCCTGTTCCCATAACATACCAGTAAGGAACGTACATATAAGAATGTCCTGATTGCTGTATGATATCCTCAGGAACTATTTTTTTAAGAGATTTCAATACTTTGTCTGCAATTCCTAAAGCAGTTGCATAAACCAAATATTCTTCCCAGATTACTATAGATTGAGGAGGATATTCCTTTAACAATGAGTAGTCTTCTAAAAATCTTTTATAATTGTTCCATTTCAATGAATATAATCGTCCTTGCTTTGTCCATTTAGCGAAAATTATTTTCGGCAATGAAAATACTACTGATCCAGTTACCCAGAACAATAACTGAATTACAATTGCATAATAAAGCATGTTTTGGGTAGGATTTGCAGCTATATAAATACCTAGAGCAAATGAGCTTATCATAAAAATAATTGACATAAAAATTGAGAAAACGTATCCTTTATCCCCGAAATACTTTTTATTTAAGCATTCACTTCTTACTGAAGCAGTGTAGGTATTGTAATAAGAAGTATATATCTGTCCTGATGATTTTGATACAGCAACCTCTCTTTTAACAACATCAAAATCAAAGATTCCCTGGTAACTATATTTATCCAGTATTCTCAAAAAGTTTTTTTCTGATTGAAATAAATCATTACCCGGTTCTTTCTTTAATATTTTAATTGTGCTGCTTTTACCATCTGACTCAACATCTATATAATTTTTTCTGTACAGATTCATTATTACAGCGCTTATTCCATCATTACTAACAATTGTGGACATTCTTGTTAGTGCATTTACAATATCAGGGGAGTCTTTATAGGGAATTTCTCTTTCATAAAGAGCGTTGTAATCTATTTTCATTTCCTTTCCCATGAATATAAAAATGAGAACCGTAATTACTAGTAATATTAAATAGAATATTATAGGAAAAATTCTTTTGAAATTAACTGAAGCTGAATATTTATTTTCTTCTTTTTCGATGTTTGCTAAAGTTACATCAGTATTTTGAACTGTGTATGGTCCTTTAATGCTTTCGTTAAAAACAAATCGTGTTTCTATAAATGATTCAGGAGGAAAATTAGTAGTTTTAAATGTATAAGTATTACCATTTTGATTGTAATCTATAGAAGGGTGTCCATATATATCTCTAATACTAAAATTTTCAGGAAAAATGAAAGTGCTTTCAAAGTTTTTAATCGGAGCATCCCATTCATCACCCCATGTTTTCCAGAAAATTTGCGAGATACTTTCTCCATATTCTATTAAATTACTTACATTATAAGTAACATTTAAAGTAAATGTTTTAAGTTCATCAGGAGACAGTTCATTATAGGAATTGTATGGAACCATCCATACTCTAAATTCAAATCCCCATATGTTATTTTGTAAATATTCAATGTATTTTTCTTCTGCCCCATCAACCCAAATTTTTAAGTCGGTGTATTCTGTCCTTCTTCCACCAGGCTGATAGCGATATACACCTCTAAAGGGTTTTCTCATTTCATATGTTATTTGTTCGTGTACCTTTACTTGACCATCATCCATAACTTCCTGAGTTATTTTTACTTCTGGCAAAGAATATTTCGAATTAAGAAACCAGCTTGCATAAGGATTTTCAAAGAAAAAAGCAGTTATAACAAAGAAAACTACAATGAGTAATACAAAATTAATGATGAATTTTAATATTTCCTTCTTCAAGATTTTCACCCCCCCTGAATAGCTATATTATAATATAAATTGTAACTATAACAAAAATAAAGAAAAGGATTTGATTAATTATGAGAAAAACTGAGAATAATAAGAATAGAAACATTCACGAGATAGAAATAGAAAAATTAATATATGGTGGTTATGGTTTTGGAAAAACAACTGATAACAAAATTGCTTTTGTAAAGGGAGCTTATCCAGGTGAAATTGTTCTGGGAGAGTTGATTAAAGAGAAAAGAGATTATTCCATATATTTTCTTCACAAATTAATTCAAAAATCAGAAAGCAGAATCTCTTCTGTTTGCAATTATTTCGGTGAATGTGGAGGCTGTGACTGGCTTGATTTTCAATATGAAGAACAATTATTTTGGAAAGAACAAATCCTAAAGGAACAACTTAAACGGATAGGGAAAATTGATTGTGATATAGAAAAAACCATTTTTAGCGAAAAATATTTTTATAGAAATAGGATGGAGTTTGTTTCAATTTTTCAGGAACAAAAGATAAATTTTGGAATGTATAAAAGATCCTCAAAGGAAAAACTACCAATAGAGAAGTGTTATATATGTTCTGAAAAAATAATTGAATCTAAGAAAAAAATAGAAAATGAATTAAATAACTCAAGTATTTCTATAAATGAAAAAAGAAAAATATCGAATTTAGTTATAAGAGAAAATGATAAGAATGAGTTATTAGCAATCTTTATTCTAAAAATTAATTCTTCTTCTTTAATAAATTTTATTGAAGAGATCAAGGGTAAATATGATAACATAACTTTTATCGTTATTTTAAATAAAAACAGAAAAATAATCCTTGCAGGAAAAATTTTATATAAGAGTTCAAAAAAGAAATTTTTTCATAATGTAGATAAATATAAGTATTTACTACATGCATTATAATTTTTTCAAAATAATAGTTTCTTTTTAAAAAATCTAATTTATAAAACAAATAAATAAGTAGAAATTGGTAAAGAAATATTAGAACTTTATTGTGGGAATGGTTTTTTCACTATTTCTTTATCAAATAAGTTTCAGAGTGTTACATCAGTTGAAAATAGTCCTAAGTCGATGAATTCCTTAAAAGAAAATCTTAAAATAAACAAAGTAAATAATGTCATTCCTATTAGAGAAGATTCTCATGATTATTTGATAAATTCTTCAAAGAAATTCGAAAGTATTTTTATCGATCCTCCAAGAATTGGATGTGGAAATTTAATAGATTTAATAATCGAAAGAGCTGAAAAAAATATTTATTATCTTTCATGTAATCCTTCTGCTCTGGCAAAAGATTTAAAATTAATGATATCAAAGGGATTTGTTATTGAAAAGATATTCTTGATAGATTTGTTTCCTAATACTTATCATATTGAAACCTTTGTAAAATTATCAAGAAAAGAGAGCTCTATTTCAAAATAATTAAGAATCCCAGAACATTCTATTAATCACAATTCCATCATATTTTCCTCAAAGTTTCATCAAA
>CAZGZM010000132.1:0-6618 GCA_964529955.1 uncultured Thermotogaceae bacterium | reverse complement strand
AACATTGTATCCCTTTGAAACAAGTATATTTTTCAAAGTTGAATGATCCTTTGCCATCTTTTTCTCACTCCAGATAGCACTTGTTGAAAAAACAAATGCTTTTTTATTTTTAATTTCTGGAAGAGAATTCGCTAATTCCAAAATGGGACTGTAATGTTTTCCGCTATCTATTCCTGCTCCAAAGCCAACAAGATCATAATCCTGAATTTCCTCTATATTTATTTCATCAGGTTTCTTAATTTCTGCTTCTAATTTATCAGCAATAACACGAGCAACCCTTTCGGTATTCATATGATGATACGAATATACGATTATAAGAATTTTTTTCATTATTTACCTCCGACCACTTTATATTCAAAAACTTCTTCAATAGAAACACCAAATACATCTGCAATTCTGAAAGCCATTTCAAGTGAAGGCGTATATTTTCCAGCTTCCAGAGCTATTATAGTTTGGCGTGATGCCCCTGCTTTTTCAGCTAAATCTAATTGTGTCATTTCATCTGCAAAAAAGCGGAGCTTTCTAATATTGTTTGTAATTACAAACTTTTTCTTAGACATTGTGAACACCCTTCTCAAAATAATGGATACTTACACTACCTTCAATAATTGTACCAACTGCAAATGAACCGAAAAGTATATTTATTGCAAGAACATTCGATAATCCAAAAGCAAAGGCTAACAATGTTGCTACGAATCCTATCCCAATACAGATATATCCAACCCGGCCAGACTTAAGTTTTATCAATTTATCCATCTCATCTTCCACCATTGATGAATTAAGATTTCTTGTTACTTCATCAGATTCTCCATTTCCTTTCATCTCTTCCTTTACAGCCATCCCAACAGCTAATCCAATGTGAAATAATATCTGTATAACTATCTGAGCTACTATACTAATTCCAATAAAAATTAGCAATGCAATTGCCCAGGATTTAATATTTTCAGGATCAGTCTGATACTTACCCATAGCATAAACTATATATCCTATGTATAATGCCGCGCTAACAATAATAGATGTTAGTGTTCTTTTACTCTTATAAGTCATAATAAATCACTCCTTTAACATAAAGTATGTATCTCTGTACATAGTGTATGATATATTTTACATTTTGTCAATAGCATAAAACTATATGTCAAATATATTTTATAAAAATAATTAATATGTTTTCATGAACATCAAAATGAGTTCAAAATAAATTTTTAAAATATTTTTGCATAATTACTGAAAAACAATAAATTAATTTTTAGTTGAAACACTATAAAAAATAAAAAAAGGCTCATTAAATGAGCCAAATAATCAATATCTAAAATAACGAAGGTGTGGTTCGCAATCTATATGATGAAACTATTAATTAATATCAAACGGACTCAAGCATGAGTCCGAGTGAGTAGTTAAAAAAAATCAGAATTTTAAGGTATCATGAAAAAACTGGAAAAATGTTGGGTAAAAATTTATGAAAAACATAGTTCCAAAGAAATGATAACATATTTTCCTTAATCGGTTAACCGCCCTTATATAAACAATAAAAAACAAAATAAATCTTTATGTCCTTTTATGGACAAAGCTTACAGAGATAATTGATGTTAGGTATAAACGATACGTTAAACGAACTTAAATAAAAATGAAATAGAAAATTTTCATGAAATTTTTTTCACTTTTCATAGTTTTCAAGATTATATAAGATGGTTAATAAAATTGAATTTGACGTTTAAAAAGTGTTATGTTATGTTATTTATTAAGAGGTTAAAAAGTATAATCAGATACATTCAATATGTAAATTTAATTTGTAGAGGTGGAATAATGTTTTTTTCCGAAAATGAATGTAAAAACCCAAAGGATTCGAAAAGCGACAAATATAATAAAAGCAGAGCGGAATTAGAAGTAGATAAAGGCATTTTATAGTTTTTTAGCAGGAATATTTTTTTCAGTTAATAAATGAATAGATTTTTTTAAAACAGATTCTCTATTGATTTCTAATTGCTAACCTATTGTTGAGATATCGAGAATGTTTCATGTAGTATGTTGTAAACAAAATAATTGAGATACCATTTAATAAAAATATATAAAGAGGCAAAATTGTGAAAAAAGGTTTTTCCGAAAAGATTAACGATTCTGCATTTGAACGATATAAAAAAAATTCAAATAAATATTCATTATTTTTTGCACTAAGTCTTTGTTTAATTTCTGTTTTAAGTTTTTATTTTTATGGTGAAAACAGCAGTGAGATGGATAATCCACAAGCAATATACATAGGTGCTTTTATAGGAGCAATGTTTATTTTCATTGCTTTGATTCAAATCCTTCAAAGATTAAAGAGCAAGACCTGGGATGGAAAGGTAATAGACAAAAAAATTGAACATAAACAACAGAAGAAATACAGTTCCGGAAATGGCTTTTTTAAACAAAAGTATATAGAAAACAAAATAGAATACATTATTATTATAAAAAGGAATGACGGTAAAAATCATACTATCATAACAGAGGACGACGATACATTATTTAATTACTACAAAATCGGTGATATAGTAAGACATCATAAAGGTTTAAAAACATTGGAAAAATATGATAAAACAGGGGATGAAATCATTTTTTGTAATGCCTGTGCTTCGCTTAATGATATTAAAGATGATTTTTGTCACAGATGTGGAGCGCCTTTATTAAAATAACCAATGATTTTTCGAATATTTTCATGAAGGATTTAAGTTATAATAAACTAATTATCTAATATTATTATTTTTTTATGTAATTAGGAGTTAAGAGTGAAAAAAATCAGAATAATCTTTTTTGTATCTGTTTTATTAATTATAATTACTTTAGTTTCATCAATGATATTAATTATATATTTTCCTTTGAAAGATCAATTACATCAGACAATTGAAAACAATTTCGTTGAGATGTGCTATGCTAATTCGAGAATTTTAGATTCAGTACTAAGTTCCTTAGAATCAAAGGCAATAAGTCTCTCCGAAAGATTGTTTATACTTCCCGACTTAAAAGAATACAAAGATGGCTCAATTATTAAGGATGAATTGCTTCAAAGAACTGAGAATCTTTATGAATTTGCTGTTAAAAGCACAAGGGATATAGCTTTTTCCTCAAGGTATGTAGACAATGAAAAAATATATACAATCGAAGCAGATGAAAATTACTTTCCAATAGAATACGATAAAAAAAATATAGATGAAATAACCTCGTTTATTATAATAAATGATGGTAAACCTCATTTAGTGGTATATTCTCCAGTTTATTATAAAGGAGAAAAACTAGGAGTAGATGAAGTTGTTTTTCATATTCCAAGTATTATTGAAGAAGATACAATAAAAACTATTTTCTGTATATTTAGTGATAATTATTTTTGTGATGGAAACAAATTAAAATTCGATAAAAATGATATTTATCAGGTAAAAATAATTGAAAAAGACGTATATTTTCTAATTCCTTTAAACGAAATCAACGGGGGAATTCTATTTAATGTTAAAAAAACTGACTTATTCCAGCAAATAAATAAAATATCCTATAATTCAATTATATACGTTACATTTATTGTTTTAGGAATAATAATAATAACTTATTTCACAATAATTAGGTCATTTAATAAAGCAATTGATGAGATTATATTTGAAAAGGATGAGATTGAAAAATTATCTCAAAAGGATCCTTTAACAGGAATCTATAATAGAAGTCACTTCAATAATTATATTGAAAGTTTCTTTGACATAATCAATAAGAATGAAAATGATAACCTTTCCAAAAAAATATCTTCCCTTTTTGTAATGATAGACATTGATCATTTTAAAGAAATTAATGATAAATATGGTCATATAACAGGTGATAGTGTACTGAAAGAAGTTGCGAATGCAATGAAGAAAGAATTGATAAATTTTAACTTGAATAAACTATGTAAATTTGAATCGTATGTTTATCGATACGGGGGAGATGAGTTCATCATATTTTGTCCATTCAGATCTAAGGAAGGAGTAATTAATTTAATTAAAAATATAATAAATGAAATAGAAAAAACTAATGATTATCCATTCAAAATTTATTTATCCTTTGGAATATCCGAAATCAAAAAGAAGGAAGAAATTATAGATTCTTTACATAAAGCAGACCAGGAGATGTATAAGTATAAAAACAGCCATAATATTAAAAATTTTGATTCTTATGAATGATTACACATAGCTTACTAGAGTGGAACCTCAATTAGTAATATAATAAAAAGTTCAATTATATTCTGAGTTACAAAAAATATCTATGTTTTCGAAGGAAACCTTATCCTTTAACAATCTAAAACGCCTCATATATAATTTTAAAGAAATAATAATAGTTTCCTCCTTTATCCTCAAAATTGTATATCAATAATCTTCAGTCCAATCAGGTAGATACTTCAAATAGGTTTCATTCACTTCATCAACCCAAACACTGAGATCATCGACTTTTTTTTGAAGTTCAAAAATAGACATTTCCTTCTTATCTGCTTTTTCCCATAATTTTTCAAAAGCCTTTCTAAGTTCTTTTTCCGGAAGAAAGATATCATTATTTTCCAAAACATGAATAATTTCTGAAGCCATCTTATCACATGAATTTAGAACTATCTTAGGAAATATGACTTTCCATCCCCTAAATTTTCTTATGAACTTAATAGCATCATCTCCACCTCTTCCAGAATTATAAAAGTTGAATTTCAGATTTTTATCAAGATTATTATCTCCCTCAATACTATTCCATCTGAGTCCCTTTCCCTCGATTGAATCCTTTAATTCTTCCAAAGTATGAAAATGATTGTAATATTTTTCTGGATCTCTTTCCGGTAAACATCTTCTTGTTAAAATAATTTCTTCAGAATAAACTGGCAAATTATGAAAATGCATTTTTACAGAAGATTCCATAATTTCATCGTAATCTTCTTGAGTAATACTTTCCCAATTTTTTCTTTTTTCCTGCATGATTTTAAATTTTTTTAAAAATTCCTTTTTCACTTCCTTTATTTCTATTATATCTTCGCTATTATTTAAAGTGAGAATTTTAGATATTTCATCTGCGATGTCTTTCTTTAAACTAGAATTTTCAAAAATTTTGTCTTTGTATACAAAAATATCATACTGCTTGAAAAACAATTTGTCTTTTAAAAATTCATCATCAATTTCACCATTAATACTTTCAACCTCTCTTTTATGAATTATTAAATAATTACAAATTTTTATTTTCAAATTTCTGATTCTCGCTTCATTTAGAGAAACTTCATCATTATTCATATTTCATCGCTCCATTCATAAATTTTATTCAAATATAGAAATTTGCCCATTATTGGAAGGATTATTAAATTACAAAATAACTTTTTTTATTTATCTTCCAGCATAATAATTGGATTCATTTTAAAAATTATTGAAATCATCCTTTGTCTATAGCATCAATTCGATTCGATTCAAGCCATTCCTTTGCATATTTCTTTAGATACTTTTCCTTTCGTTTTAACCATTCTTCTCTATATCCATTTTGATATACAAATTTATTAAATCTTTTGAAAGTGTTCTTGCCATGCATTTTTTCTAAGATTTCATCTTTTTTAGTTTCATCCACTACTTTTACAATAAATTCACGCATTTGCTCAACCATTTCTCCTGATTCAATTTCCTTTATTGGCAAATATTTTCCATCTTCATTATCATTAAAATATTTATATGCAATTTGAAAATCTCTTTTTACATAATCCTGATTTTTTTCAAAGAATTCTTCAAGTTCTTTTCCTTCTAATCCCAAATCTATTTCATTAACATCTTGATCAAATATGACAATAACCTTTCCCGTTTCAGTATCTAATAGCTTCAAAAAGATTAAAAAACTATTATTATTCATTGTTTCGCCCAATTCCATTAAATTAACGACCAGTTTTTTCATAATACCTCCATTAATTTGTTTGGATTTTAAAAACATCTTTTTTAAATTATAGAACATATGATTTCAAATTAAAAATAAAATGAAAATTACTACTTCAAAGAATTTTCCAGAATCGATATTTGTGAATTTTAAATGGGAAGATGGAATAAAAATAGCTTGAATATTTCATATTACAATTTTCAGGTATTTCAATACCCCTCTGTACCATCCCAAGCTTCGTTTTCTTCACCAGATACTATATTCTGTTTTATAATTTCAGTTACTTTCATAAAAGAGTGTTTCTATTTATTAATACTTCTCATTAAACTTCAATAAGTAATTATGCAAAATAATTAATTAATGTTATGTGCTATAATTTATTATATATACTAATACTATAAAAGATATCTTTTCACTATATCCATCATTATAAAATAATGATGGTTTTTTTTATGTGAAATAGTTATGAATATTACTTTTTTGCTATTTATAATTATTTATATGTCATATAATAATCGTGATTTATAACATATAAATAAAAATATATGATAAAATCATATTAGGAAAAGGTACTTTTTTCAAAGAAACCATTGAAAACTCTTTTTTAGTTACAAAGACCCGAGACCTTCTAACTGAGGAAATTTTTTTATTTGCTTCTTGTTTAAGATAATTAAGGAGATCGAACAGATCTCCTCTTCTTTTTGTTAGCGAAGGAAAATATGTAAAATGATTTATTTG
>CAZGZM010000131.1:0-6624 GCA_964529955.1 uncultured Thermotogaceae bacterium | reverse complement strand
TAAATTTTATCAACTTCAAAACTTATTTCTTCATCGGAAGGATATAATCCATTTTCCTTTGCATAGTAATTGATTATCTGATCATTCCCCAGATATACTAATGTGAAATATCCTAAACCAACCTTACTTGGCACTTCCTGATTATCGAAGTAATCATCGACTGCCATTCCCTGTGATTCGACTGAATAAACTGTGCTTTCAAGTACATCGTTGTACTGGTCTAAAGTGACAGCAAATTCTTCTCCAATATTCTGACCACCCATCAGGATATTAGCAGCTACATCTGTTCCAGTGATTTCATCTGCTGCTGAAAATCCAATTATTGCCGAGAATATTACAAATAATACTGCAATATAAACTTTTTTCAAAGAAATTCCTCCTCGTTAAAAATAATAATCTATGGTATATTATACAGTTGAAATGTAATGAAGAGGTGAATGAAATGTATAAAGAACCATTAGATCAAGAAAAATTCAAAGACGCTCACTACAATTTTTTAGATGATACTAACCTACATAAAGTTCAGAATCTTAAACCCGTTGCAATAAACTTTTTTCTTAAAGATGGAATACACTGCTTTTGCAGAAGATATAATGATATTGTGAATTACGATGCGGCAGTTAAATCAATTAATTTATGTGAAAAATGCGGTATGAGATTTAATTATTATTCTGCTTCTCAGGTCTGCGTCTTCTCATTATATAGAGAATATTACACTCTTGAGTCAGTTGAAGAAGGTAAGAAAATCAAAGATTTTCCAGATAAAGAGGAAGTATTGGATGATAAGAAGGATTTCGAACGGAGTAAATGGCGATAGTTTGGTGTGAAATTTATTAAACCCTGGATAAGTACTAAAAAATTTATTTTTATTTTTTTCATTTTTTGTATAACTTTGATACTTTATTTTTTAATAACACTCTCAGGAGGCATGCAGAAAAGTGACTGCTATACTCTCCAGATTGATGCTGCTGAAAGAATGGATAGAAGCATTGAGGTTATTTCAAAATTGAAGCTGGAAAAATTGGGTGAAATAAACAATGAATTAGATCCGAACAAAACAGGACTCATTGGCGGTGAGTTCACAAAACTTACTACAACACTTGGAGATCTTTCAGCTAAAAGGACTTCTACAAATCCCGATTTCGCAGCTCTTGTTGTCAGTTACTTTCATGAACTTGGATTAAAGAAGGGAGATTATATTGCTGTGGGTTCGAGCGGGTCTTTCCCGAGTCTTGCTCTTGCAGTGCTATGTGCAGCGGAGAGTATGGAGCTCAATCCTATTTTCATTTATTCAATAGGTTCATCGATGTATGGAGCTAATCTTGAAGAATTCACCTTCATTGAATTTTATAAGGCTCTTGTTGATGATGGTATTTTACATGACAGAATGGCAGCAGTTTCAAAGGGTGGTGTTTACGATCAGGCTGCAGGAATGCTTTTCCCGGATTCTCCTGAAATTATCGAATCTATTGCTCTTTCTGCAGAAAAACAATATATTGATGAGCCTTCACTTGTGGAAAGTATTAAGAAAAGAATGGAGATTTTTGAAAGAGAATCAAATGGAGAAAGAATAAAGGCTTTTGTAAACATTGGTGGAGCGAGTGCTAATTTTGGAAATATCACAGAGTCTATCTCCTTTCCAAATGGTCTGACGACTGAATATGATGAAAAGATAAGTGATGATCCAGAAAGAGGTCTTATTTTTGAATACCTCGATATAGGTATTCCTGTCATCCATCTTCTCAACATTATCGACCTTGCTCTGAAAAATGGAATTTCAGTCGACCCTGTTCCACTTCCGGAAATAGGAAAAAGCGAGATTTACTTTAAAAAAAGTTATAATACTCCATTAATAATATTTTCAATAATACTTATAATCTCCCTGCTTCTGGTTTATAGATTAGTCTGGAGAAAAAAATGATTATAGTTTTAATTTTTACAGTTGCAATAATTATTTATGGAATTTTTGAATATAAAATATATCGAAAGAGAAGGAATTCAATACCTCATAGAATACATGTAAACGGTATCAGGGGGAAATCCTCCACAACAAGACTGATTGCATCAGTTTTGAGAGAAAGCGGTATGAAAACTATTGGGAAAACTACAGGCTCAGCTCCAAGAGTGATTCATTTCGATGGAGAAGAAAGCGAAATAAAAAGAATGGGTCCTGCAAGAATTATCGAACAGAAAAAAATAATGACTAGAGCATATAAGGAAAATGCACAAGCGGCTGTTTTTGAATGTATGGCCATAAATCCCGAAATGCAGTTCTGTTCTGAGGACAAATTAATTAAGGCAAATATTTTTGTTTTGACCAATATCAGAAAGGATCATCTAGATGTGCTGGGAGAAAATGAAGATGATATTTTCAACTCAATCAGTCTTTCCTTTCCTGAAAATTCAATAATAGTAACCTCAGAAAAAAGATATCTCCCTCAAATTAAGAAAATATGTAAAGAAAAAAACAATAAACTCATTACTGCATCAAAAACAAATTTCACAAGGGAATTATCAAAGGGACTTCCCTACACAGAATTTGAAGAGAATATCTCATGTGCAGTTGAGGTGGGTAGGATATTAAAAATAGATGATGAAGCAATTAGAAGTGGTATTCTGAAGGTTAGGCCTGATATTGGCGCTTCGATCATTACTAAAAGCAAAGAAAATATTTTTATAAACGGATTCGCTGCCAACGATTATAAGTCAACAATTGACCTCTGGAAGAGAGTTAATGAGAGAATTGATTTATCAGGGTATAAACTTTCGATTATACTTAACAACAGAGAAGACAGGTTTTTCAGAGTTGAGGAAATGATAAATGCAATTTTTGATCTACCAACAGATGAAGTATTGTTAATTGGGAGCTATAAAAAAATTTCTAGTCAATTACTAAGTAAAAAGGGTGTTGAAAATATCAGATATATTAATTCGTGGAACAAAGATTTTATAAGAGATATTGATAATAATTCGAAAAGGAAAGTCTTTTTCGGTCTTGGAAATATTAAGGATTCAGGTATAAAGATAATAGATTATTTTATTGAAAATGGTGAATTGATATGATTGCGATTTCGGTTGGTTTGAGTCTTGTTGTCAGTTTTATTTTTACAGAATTTACTTCACTCCTGACAGGTGGATTAATTTCGGGAGGCTATCTTGCAATTTATATAGATGAACCCGGTAGATTAGTCATGACAGTACTTGCGGCAATTGCTACCTTTTTTGTTGTGAAACTGCTCTCTAATTTCTCCATCCTATTTGGTCGAAGGCGATTCATTGTAAATATTTTAATTGGATTCCTTTGCGGTTGGCTTGTTTCGATTGTCTATACAAGTACTCTGAACTTTTCGCTTGATTTCGATTTGAGAGTTATTGGTTTCATAATACCGGGTCTTATTGCAAATGATATGTACAAGCAGGGAATTTTTAAAACACTTATTTCACTGACGATAGTAACTCTGGTTGTGAAATTCTTTCTCATCCTTATTTATGGTGTTGTATGAAAAAAATCTTAATTTTGACTTTTATTTTAATTTTCATTTTTAATTTTTCTTTTGCCTTTAAATACAATCTAGATATGATTCTGGTGGAAACATACAATTTTCAAATTGGTAATTCGTGTATTGACTGCAATCCCAATTTTCCTCTTGCAATGCATTATGTAGATTTTACCTATAATTTTTATATTTCTAAATATGAAACTTCAAGAAATTTGTTTATGAAATTCGTTGAAGATACCGGTTATGATTTTTCCTTTGATCAAAATAATTATTTTACAGAAAACCATCTGGATAACCCTATATATGGCGTAAGCTGGATGGATGCATTGAATTTTTGTAATTGGTTTAGTGAAAAAAATGGATTTCCAAAATCTTATGATCCAAAGGGAAATCTGTTGAACAAATTCGGTGAAATAACCGAAAACCCAAAGGAAGTAGTTGGATTCAGATTGCCAACTGACTCAGAATGGGAAATGGCTGCTACTGGAGGATTATTCAATACATTCAGCACTTATTCAGGAAGTGATGATATTGAGAAGGTCTGCTGGTACTTAAAAAATTCTGATTCAAAAATACACCCCTCAGGCTCATTAAATGATAATGAACTGGGATTGTTCGATATGAGCGGGAATCTTTGGGAGTGGACAACTGATTCCTTTTACATGGTAAACTTTTATGGTTCTAGTGTAACTGATCCATATTATAATCTCGGAAATAATAAAATAATCAGAGGTGGGAGTTCAAATACAGTTTATGAATACTGCAAACCCTTTTATCGTTTCGAAAAAAATTATATGGAAAGAGATAACTATATAGGATTTAGAATTGTAATAACTGCCAAATAAAAAAATTAAAAATAATCTAAACTAATAAAATAAAAAAGCGGAAAAAAATTCCGCTTTTTTTATTCGTCATAAACTAACTTTTGATCTACTTCATCAGGATTCTGAAAATAGAAACCGATTCCATTTTCGACTATATCTGCATACTTTGGTGCTTCAATAATTACTTCCTTATCCTTGTTCTTTCTTGACCACTGACTCATAAGTTCCTGGAAAACTGATGAATGTTGTCCAACTCTTCTATCCATTGAAAAACCCTCTTCATCATATGGTACAAACAAGAGACCCTTTTCTTCAGCAACTAATATAAATGGGTCTTTACCATCTACGATAAGATCGGATGTCTTTCCTGCTGTAATCTGATCAAGGTGTGGTCCAGGTGATTCAAACAAGAATGGATATGCATCTGAATAATCACCAATTTCTCTATGAGAAAGGCCTCTGTATCCAGTTGGAGAAGGCTCAACGTGATTTTCAAATCCTTCTCTTCCCTTCACAAATAGTGCTGTTCCAATAGCATATGTTTTTGATTTTTCCGGAACAACGATACAGTTTGTAACAGGATACATGGTTTCAGCTTCATGCAAATCTATAACTATATCTATATCTTCATCTCTAATAAATTCCATCGCTGCATATGTTGTTTGTTCAGCTAAAGTCCCATTCGCCTTTCCAGGCCATGTTCTATTGGTATTTCTTGAATCAATATAGGAAAGAAGCTGGCCTTCTGGATAATGAACATAAACATCGGGATCTGGCCATTGATCGAGGGGTTGTAATCCTCTATCACCAAATCTGAATTGCTTTTCTCCCCATTCAGTATCTATGTAGTAATAAAGTGGAAATCCTCCACCTGCTTGAGTTCCTAGTGAACCACTCTTGTTGAAGTGAGGAATAACGTAGACAGTTCCCTTATCAACTTTCATGTTTTCTACAAGTAAAAATGCAAATGTCATTGCAGAAGGTTCGTTTTCATGAGTTCCTGCAATTATTAAAACCTTTCCCCCGGGCTCTGCACCTTCCATTTTGTAGACATTTGTATCCTGAATTGTTCCCTTCAGAGGATCAAAATACTTACTTAAAGTAAACACTTCAACTACAGAATCACCAATAATTATTTTTTCTTTATAATTTCTCTGCTGGTAAAGAGGAATCCCAGCTAATATTAAAAAGACAACTAGTGCTGCTACTAATATAATTTTACTCTTCATAATATCCACTCACTCTTCACTTTAATCTGAATAATCTTAGAAGAAATGGAATTATCGCCATGATTATTAAGATTTCTTTTTGAATATCTCTTTCTTTTATAAAATTCCAGATCATCATAATGGCTACTATTCCAGCCATGATGTAATAAAATACAGTTATTAATGGCATATTATTACCCTCCTTTATTTAGCGAACATTAAAAAACTGAGCTGATTACTAAATAGAACCATAATCATACCAACAAACGTTATTGCTACCCAGGGAACGATACATTCTTTAAGAAATCCACCGTATTTTCCTTCATACCCTGCTGTAGTAACACTCAGTCTTCCAATCAATGCAGTTGGGGGTAAAGCATCTCCAAGAGGCCACATCAAACTTAATCCAGCCAAAATTATTACCGGATTCAATCCCATTGAATTGAACATCCAAATTAGCGGAATACCAAATACCATTGCACCACCATAAGTTAAAACACCTTCGGATATTGGGATTATAAATGGAATCATTATGAAAATCAGTGCAGCTGGAGCTGTAACGATCAACATGGAAACTAAACCTCTTGTTCCATTCATACTCATTATCAGAAGCAACATACCAACTACTACTGTTGTTGCAACGAGAGGTGTTAAATCCTCAACGGTCTTTTTGGTCGTTTCAACTATCTTTACAGACTTCACATTCAAAATCCATGCAAACAAAGCACAGATAGCGAATATTAATGGTAATCCAAGTATTGGGAAGTCAAAAGGCCATATTCTTGAAGCTACTAATAATACTATCAATAATAAAAACGGTAAAATAATTTTGTAACTCTTGTATCCTTGAGGACTATCTATTTCGCTTAGAGCTTTTTCCTTATCGATGTTTTTTGCACTTCTACCAAGAAATAGGACTGTGAATAATCCTGTGATCAATACGGGAATAAGAAGAGGGAAAGTGAATCCTACGTAAGGAATCGCTGTTCCAGCACAGGTCATCATAGCCCATACGTTAACTGGTGGACACGCTGCACTCAATCCAGCAACGATAAAGATTATTGCTGCTGTTCTCTTTTTTGTAAGTCCCAT
>CAZGZM010000130.1:0-6637 GCA_964529955.1 uncultured Thermotogaceae bacterium | reverse complement strand
CTTGGAACACCAATTGTAGCAAAAACAGATATTACTGAAGCAATGAGTATATAGATATAATCTCCGAAAGTAATTTCATAACCAATCAACTGTAAATTAAAAATAGCGACTAAAGCAAAAAGAGAAGCTGTTCCAGGTTGAAGCATAATTATTAAAAGCGGCAATACTCCTTTTTGTTTTTCACCTTTAAAATATTTTTCCTTTTCAACAGTATGCAGAGCTTCAGGTATAACAGCAACTGTTGATAGAAGAGCAAATATTATCATAATAGGTTTTTTAATTGCTCCAAGATATTTTCCAGGTGAAATATGAGCCAGTTTTGCTCCTAAAAAAGTTCCTATTAGAAACCATACAACAAAACAAATGAATTCACATGCAATAAGCAGCATAAGGGATTTAATAACTTCAATATCTCCTGTAAAAACAGAAGCCTGACTCATCATCAAACTAAAAATTCCAAATGGAAGTACGTAATATGATAATCTAAACATGAACATGAAAGCTTCGTTTATAGTTTGAACAATATAGGTTAGAGATTTTCTTTTTGCTAAAGTCAGGAATTTCAGTGACACAGCAAATAAAATGGCAAAGAAAACAATTGCTAATGTTTTATTCTCTGAGAAAGCCTTTATAATACTGCTGTCAATCATATTTGCCGGAAGAGACCAGAGAATCGAACCAGCAGTCACAGTTACATTTTCGTATATGTTATCACCCTGCATTGAAGCAACGAGTGTTTCCTGAGAACTCTTAGGAATACCCGAACCCGGTTGTATTATTACTCCTATTAATATACCGACTATCGAACCTACAATAAAAAATATAAGTATAATACTTATGAATTTCAGAAAGAAAAATCTCTCATTTGATTGTAAAAGTAATTTTAAAAAATTCAAGACAACTACACAGAAAAGAATTGGCAACCCACATAGAAGAAGGTAATTGAAAAACAAGTCTCCGATAGGACTGAATCCTTCAACTATATTTGGAAAAACAGCAACAGCATAAAAGCCAATAATCATTGAAAAAATTATTGTCCAAATATTCAGGAGCCAATGAGGTTTTTTCCCATTACCTTCTTTAACAAGTTTTCTTTGACTGTTTCGTATAATCAAAAAAGCGAGTAACAATAAAAGTATAAGTATTATCCATCTATAAGGGTCTTCAAATATTGGATTGGGTTTCTGTTCTTCCTTTTTTCTTGTAAGAGTTTCAGAGATCAAATCATAATCAATGTATTCAGAGAGAAATTCATCAGTTCTGTTGTATTCGCTGCTTAAAAATCTATTTATCCATTCCAAAAGATCAGGATTTTTGGAACTTACACCAATAACTATCTGATCTTCAGAAGGAAGCAATTCCAAAGTATAATGAAGGAGAAGTGATGGATTATCAATAATAAAGGTTTCGGTCCATAAATTATTTAAAAAGAAAGCATCAAAACCATTTTCAAATAATTCACTTTCCATCGAGTCAATGCTTTCGATCAATTCCAATCTAGCTGAAGGAAAAAGATCTTTCGCAATTGTTTCATAAACAGTATCTTTAATAGTAACGATAGAAATAGAAGGAGAATTCAACTCTTCATATAAGTTTTCTGAAGATAAATCACCAAATTTTTTTCTAATAATCTCTAGTGTCTGATTGTTAATCATTAATGATAAATTTTGAATCAAATAGGGAGTTGATAAGTAAATTTCTGAAGACCTGTTTGGTGAATATGAATAATAACTTAGAATGATATCTCCATTTCCATTTTCAAGAGCTTTCTGAATAGTTTCATGAGTATATGAGGTTTTAATAAAATTAGCTTCAACCCCAATTTCAGATGCAATATATTTTCCCAACTCGATATCTATCCCGGACAATTCTCCATTCTCATCGATATAGTAAAATGGGAACCAGTAGTCATAGGTTTGAAGAATTCTCAATTCTCCTGAAGATTTTATCTGATCTATTGACTCAAAACCCTGACTGAAAAAAAATACCGCTCCAAATATAAATATTATAAATAAGATTAATTTTTTCATTACTAAACTCCTACAAAGATAAGAAATTATAGCATGAAAGGACTATATTTATAAACAAATTGAACGTGTTTAGCTATATATGGTGAATATAATAAAATAATTTTCATTGATAACAGAACATATAAAAAATATTTGTAAATAAAGATGATAGATTATTTATTGGAAATCAAAATTCGCTAATACTTGATTCTTAAAATAATTAAATCTTTTTTCCACAAGTGGATTAATTTTTTCTTTTCTTTCTTATTATTATAAATTTAGCTATTACTTATCTTTAAATATATAATATTTGAAATATGAAGTGATATAGCTAATAATTTTAACATTAATTAAATAGGAGGAAATTATGAGAAAAAAACTGATGTTGATTTTTATTTTTCTTTTTATATCTGTATTTTTTTCGAACTCTCTAGAAAGGATCAATATGATTTTAACAAAGAGAGAAAAGAAGCTACTCTTTACACTCAAAAATTAAAGCAGGGGAAATAGATTTTTCCCCTGCTTCTTAATTTATAATAAAATTTCAATTTTTTCAGATTGCTCTAAATATCTCTTGGGTTAAAAAATAATATGTTCTCAAATATTCTTTGCATTATTTAATAGTTTCTTTTAGTTTATGTTATTTATTAATTTTGCGGTTCATAATAAAAATCAGCTCCGATTCTTGTTTGTAAATCAGTGATATACTGCTGTATTAAAGGATCCTCTAAATTTAGTAAATTGTACCTAATATCTAAAAAATCACCTTCATCTAATCCAATGTTATTTACCAAAGGTAGAATATCTGTTATTAGATTATAAGACAATGATAATTGAGTTAAATTTATCAGATTTTCTAATGGTAATATATCTGTTATTTCATTAGAATCCAACGTGAGCAATTCTAAATTAATTAAATTTTCTAATGGAGAAATGTCGATTATTTGATTAGTCCATAACTGCAAATATTCTAAATTAATTAGGTATTCCAGAGTTGATATATTTGATATTTGATTTCCGCCTAAATGCAATCTTTCTAAATTTATTAAATTTTCCAATGGTGATATGTCTGTTATCAGATTATCCCATAAATGTAACCATTTGAGATTTAATAAGCTTTCTAATGGTGATATGTCTGTTATCAAATTATCCCATAATTCTAAATACTCTAAATTTGTTAAACTTGCTAATGATGATATATCTGCTATTTCATTTTCTGATAAGTCTAAATTTTCCAAATTAATTAAATTTTCTAAGATTGAGATATTTGAAATCTCGTTGTCTCTTAAAAATAATAATTCTAAATTTATTAGATTTGATAAAGGAGATATATCTACTATTTGATTAAATGATAAAAGTAAATTTGTTAAATTTGATAAATTTTCTAAAGGTGACACATCTGTTATTAGATTATTGTATAAAGATAAATCTGCTAAATTTGTTAATGATTCTAATACAGAAATATCTGATATTTTATTTTCGCGTAAACGTAGTAATTCTAATTTTGTCAAGTTCTCTAAAGAAGTAATATTAGTTATATCGTTGTTAGTTAAATATAAACTAATTAAATTTTTCAAATCTGACAATATCGATATATCAGTTATTTCATTGTCTGATAAAAATAAATTTGTTAAATTATTTAGATTTGATAATGATGATATATTAGTTAATTCATTTTTACCTAAATTCAAATCAGTAAGATAATAAAGGCCTTTTAAATATTCAATATTAACAATAGAATTATAAGAAGTATCTAATCTAGTTAAGTCAATAAAATATTCTATTCCTTTAATACTAGTAATATTCATAAAACCAATGTACATATTTTTTATTCCGGTTACATCAGAAGGATATATACTTCCTGTTTGTTTACCTATCAAATCTCTTACTGCCTGCTCGAAATTTGAATCATCGAATATTATAGGATCTGGATTTAGAGGATCATTTTCTGGACCAGGCTTGAATTCAAATAAAACTTTAGCATTATCATCTAATGTAGCTATCCATGTACTGTGACCATTTTTAATAAATCTACTATTTTCTATTCTATCTGTTCCCAAATTACATATCCCAACTGCATGCCAGTTTGAATAAGGTGTTGCTGTAATTGTTATTCTTTCTCCATTAGCATATTTATCTTTTTCAGGATATATACTGATTTCTCCAGATCCCCAAATATTAGTGGTTAAATCAAGCTCCTCTTTATTAAAAAGAGCGGTTATCGTTTTCGATTCATTAATTAATAATGTTGCTGGATTATCTATTGATTCAAAATCTCCAGTCCATCTTATGAATTGCCACCCTTCGTCTGGTGTTGCTGTCAATGTTACTTCAGTTCCATAAATATATGTCTCAAGAACCGGTGAATTTGAAACAATTCCATTTCCAGTTGATTCAAGAGTAAGTCCGTATTCACCAATTTCAAATAATCCAGTTACTTCCTTGTTTTCATCCATTGTTATTGTTGCTGGATTTATATTGCCTATCAGATCACCAGTCCAGTTTTTAAATTCATATCCTTCATCTGCTTCAGCTTCTAATAATACTTCCATTCCGTATTCATAAGTTGCAAGATTTGGAGTTCTATTTATTATTCCATTTTCTGCATTAGTCACCAATGTATATTCATTTATTGCGAATCTTCCATCTATCTCTCTGTTTAGTTGAATCTGAATATTAAAAGGATTTGCAGTAGATAAAAGTAAGTCGTTTTCGTACCAACCGCTAAAACTCCAGCCTTCATTTGGAGTTGCAGTAAGCGTTATTTGCTCCTGGTAATCATATTCTGTTTTGCTTGGATTTTTAGTTACATCTCCTTCTCCTGTCTTTGTTATTATTAAAGAGAACTTCTTTTCATCAAACACTGCAGTTACTTCTTTATCTGAATTCATAGTTATCGTTGCTGGATTAGAATTCCCTGTTAAATCACCCATCCAATTATTAAATTTCCAACCTTCTGATGCTTCCGCTGTAAGCGTTATAATATCTCCACTATCATAATTACTTTTTATTGGAATTCTTTCAACATTACCATTTCCATTTACTGTTATTGTAATTGTGTATTTTTTTATAGGATTTGTAGGACACCCAACAAAAAATATAGATGTTAAAAAAATAAAAATCAACAAAATTAATGTATTTTTCATTAATATCACCTCAAAATCTCTTATTATTTTTAAAACTAAAAGCATTTAAAAAACAAATTAATTATATCACTCTGTTTTATAAAGTAATATATTATGATATAGACAATATATTTTATTAATAGTGTTAAACAAAACTGCTTAATTGATTCTTCTCTTTAATGAAATAAAACATGAAAATTTAAATATCAGATAAATATAGACCCTCATTACGTATAGCTAATATATCAAATAAAAATGATAAACTTTAAACAACAAATCCTGATATTAAATTTATTTTTAAAAATATATTTATCGAGGTGATAATGTGTTCTATATTAACTCACAAAGTGAAGTAATCAACCTAAATCACATAATTAAGCTGTACTTAAAGGAAAATACTTTGCTTGCGATGATAGATACTGTTGATAGTTCTAAAAATGTTCATATAATTACAGTCGAATCTGGTGTTAATAAAAATTTTTTGGATACTTTTAATTTCTTTATTATGAGAGGAAAAAGCTTTACAAATCATGATGTCCTTGGTTATATGAACTGATTAACAGCTTATAATAACTGTAGTTATTTTTTTTGTGCTAATAAGAAAGAAGATTTGTACTTATTTTAATTTCTTTCTTATAAAAAGCTTTCACTAATTAAGGATAAATCGTTTAATTCTTGATATATTATTTATTTAGATCTTTTAGGATATCTTTAGACAGTTTAATAAGAGTTGATTTTTGATTTTTTGATGGATCATTTATTACTTCATCGAGAAGTATGTTCAAAATGCTTCCCACTTCAGGACCCTTATTCACTCCTAATTCTATTAAATCATTTCCATTAATTTTTAGATCTTTGATCGAAAGAGAAGGATTATTTTCTATAATTATTTTAAATAAACTTTCCACTTGTTCTATTTCATCAAGTTTTTCCTGCAATCTGGTTTTATCCTGAGCTTTCATATCAGCTCTCCATACATAGAATAACTGTTTTGTGCTTTCAACTCCATGTTTTCTTATAAAACGTCGAACTACTTTTTCGTTTATCATTGGAAAGTTTTCGTGATAATGAATTAGATGTTCTACATTCTTTATTATTTTGTTGCTGTACTTTAATCTTTTTAGGGTTTCATGAGCAATTTGTTTACTAATAATATTATGAGAATAAAAGTGTCCTACTCCCTTTGAATCAATTTTCATAGTTTGAGGCTTTCCAATGTCATGAAAAAACATTGTGAGTCTTAAAATAAGATCTTGAGGAACAGAAACCATAGCCTCAACAATATGATTTGCGATATCCAAATGGTGATTTGGATTTTTTTGATCTACTCCAACTGCATTAATAAATTCGGGACAAATGAATTTCATAAGATTCAATTCAACAAGATCAAAAAGAGTATATGGATTGGATAAAATTATTTTATTGAACTCTTCTCTAACTCTTTCAGCACTTACATTTTGAAGCAATTCATGATTTTTAGTGATTACTGATTTTGTCTTTTCC
>CAZGZM010000129.1:4050-6647 GCA_964529955.1 uncultured Thermotogaceae bacterium | reverse complement strand
AGGATTTACCAAAATCTTATAAAAAAGACTATATTGTTTTAGATTATGTTAGCCCATATTGGGTGCACTTACGATGGGATTTTTGTGAAAATACAATTAATCTATTCAAATCTCTTGATTTTCCAATTCATGCAAGAATAGTGGATATTACTAATATTATTTACAATGGTTCCAATGGCAATAGAATTTTAGAAGAAATAATTTCTCCTGAAACCGGTACTCATTATTTCAATGTAGAAAATCCCGCAGCAAATTATATTGGAGAAATTGGTTATTATATCAATGAAAAATTCTCTTGTTTGCTTAAATCAAATGTTATAAAAACTCCTTCAAACTCTCCAAAAAAAAGAAATCAGGAAAAATGGGTAATTTTAAAGAATAAAAATTGGCAAGATCTAAATAAAGAAAAAATAGACAAATCAGAGAAATTCCAAGAAGCTAATTTTACTATCAGCAGCGAATTAAGTTTTGAATATCTTAATCCCTCATCTGGAGAACATATAAAGAAACTCTCTAAAATAAAAAGTGGAGGATTAATATGAAAAAAAGGGGTTATTTTACATTAATGCTTCATGCGCATCTTCCCTTTGTTAATCATCCGGATTTTAAACAGTATATGGAGGAAAGGTGGTTATTTGAAGCTATTACGGAAACATATATCCCTTTTTTAAGGGTATTTAAAAATTTAGAGAACAAAAATATATATTTCAGAGTAACTATGAGTATTACACCACCCCTAATGGAAATGCTAGCTAATGATGATTTACAAAGAAAATATATAAATTATCTGGATTCAAATATTGATTTAACTAAAAAGGAAATTGAAAGAACCAGTCTTGAAGATGAAAAAAAATTAAAGATGGCAAAATATTATTACAATGAATTGATTGATATAAAGAATATATATCTAAACTGTAATAGAAATATTCTTTCCGAATTTTCATCTCTTCAGGAAAAAGGATTTCTTGAAATTGTTACTTGTAATGCAACTCATGGTTTTTTACCTCTCATGTTAAGATATCCAGAAGCAGTCAAAGCTCAAATAGAAGTAGGTGCTCAAACCTATGAAAAACATATAGGTAAGAGACCAAGAGGAACCTGGTTAGCTGAATGTGCCTATGTGCCTGGTATTGATAAATTTCTTAATGACTCAGGAATAAAGTTTTTCTTTGTAGATACTCATGGCTTAATATATGGTGATCCAACTCCAAGATATGGAGTATATGAACCTGTTATAACTCCAGAGGGAGTTTTTGTTCTTGCCAGAGATCCGGAATCAAGTCAACAAGTATGGAGTGCAGAAGTTGGCTATCCAGGCGATCCAGCTTATAGAGAATTTTATAAAGATATAGGTTTTGAAAGAGAAGATGAATATATTGCTCCGCATATTGATCCATCAGGTATAAGATGCAACACTGGTATAAAATATCATAGAATAACTGGAAAAAATGTTTCTATAGATGATAAAGATTTTTATGATATAGATAAAGCAAGAGATGTTGCAAAAAAACATGCTAATGATTTTGCTAATAAAAAGAAAGACAAGAAAATAAGGTTCAGTGAAGAAATGGAAAATATTCATCCTCATATTGTTGCGCCATTTGATGCTGAATTATACGGCCATTGGTGGTATGAAGGTCCTATGTTCATAGAAGCTCTTTTTGAAGAATTATCAAAGATTCCCGAAGTCATTCCAGCTACTCCTCCAGAAGTATTTGAACAAATGGAAGCTGTACAAGTTGTAGTACCTAATTCCTCTACATGGGGAGCAAATGGTTATAATGAAGTTTGGTTAAATGGTAAGAATGATTGGATATATAGACATTTAGACGAGATGACTGAAAGAATGATACATCTTGCTACAATTCACAAAAATACAGGTAATAAAGATTTAGAAGCTGCTTTGAACCAAATGGCTAGAGAACTTCTACTTGCTCAATCGAGTGACTGGGCTTTTATTATTACTACTGGAACAACTGTTGAATATGCTGAAAATAGAACTAAATTCTTCTTAAACAATTTTACGAATATAGAAAAGGGAATTAATTCTGATAATATTGATAAAAAATATATTGAAAAATTGAATTGGCTTAATGGTATCTTTCAAAATATAGATTTCAGAATTTTTGCAAAACAATAAAAAAAGTTTATTATATAATATATACGTATTAGCCCTGTTATTTAACAGGGTTGCGTTTATATGGAGAAAAATTATATGAAAAAACTATTATTCATAGTAATCATTGTTATAATCAGTTGTTTTTTATTTGGAGAAGTAATAATTCTCCAAAATTATTCTGTTAATGAAGGAGAAGAGTTTGTCCTTGATCTAAATGAAATACTTAATAATGTAGTAAAGGGAGCAAAATTTTCTGTACAGGATGGAGTAGGACAGATCAGATATGGTATTTATACATATCAAAGCAAAAATGAAGCTCCTTCAATACATAGAATTGTTATTAAAATTTCTAATGATAATGGAAAATCTGATTATATAATATTCAATCTTTCTGTTGTTTATTAATAATTAGGCCAACAACGTGATCTACACGATAGGGGGTTTGAAAGTGAGCCATTCCGCAGATGAGTTATAACTA
>CAZGZM010000129.1:0-4040 GCA_964529955.1 uncultured Thermotogaceae bacterium | reverse complement strand
AATGTTAATTTACCTCCAGAATTTATCGAGACGGATTTTTATCCTGAAAGTAATGAAAAAATCGAAGAAAAAAGTATTATTCTTTCATGGAATGCAATGGATCCAGATAATGAAAAATTAACTTATGATGTATATTTTGGATATGATAATAATTTAGAATTGATTAAAAAAAATACTGAAAAAACAAATATTTACATTACTAATCTTGAAGAATCGACAAATTATTTATGGAAAATTGTAGCAAGAGATAAATTAAACTTACAAAAGTCATCAAAAACTTTTTCCTTTAAAACAACTTTTACTCCTGAATTAATATGGCAAAGATGTTTAGGGGGTTCAGAAGATGAATCAGCCGATAAGATTTTAGAAACAAATGACGGTTATTTAATCGTTGGTAGTTCAAATTCAAATGATGGAAATGTGAGATCTTATAATCAAGATCAGTTATCAAAAGGCTGGATAATTAAATTAGATCAAAATGGATATTATATGTGGCAGAGATCATTAGGAGAATATGGTTTTGATAAATTTATGGATGTTGTTGAACTTGATTCTGGAAATTTTATTTTAACTGGCATATCCTACTATGATAAAAGTAATAACAATGATTTCGATATTTGGATTATTGAAATGGATAAAGATAGTTATGTTGTATGGCAAAAGGTTATTGGAGGTAAAGGAGATGAAGCAGGATATAGAATTCTTCCTACCTCCGAAGGTGATTTTATTGTAGTTGGTTTTACATCCTCAAATGGTTCTGAAGAATATTCTATACGTGGAAGCTATGATTTTTTTGCAGTCAAAATTAATCAGGAAGGAAAAATAATATGGCAAAATAATTATGGAGGAAGTTCACATGATAGTGCAATTGATATCATTGAAACATCGAATAAAGAATATATCATCGTTGGAAACACTAGATCATCTGATTTAGATATAGAAAATTTTTATAGCAGCAATATTGATCTGCAAAATATAGCGATTAATAATAGAGATATTTGGGTTATTAAAATAAGTAATGAAGGAGAGTTAATATGGCAAGACACTCTTGGAGGAAAGGGAGACGACTTCGTTACTGACATCGTTAAGGATTCAGAAAACCACATTTTTATTGTAGCTTCTTCGAATACAATGAACTTAACACCAGGAAAAAATACTGATGATTATGACATTATAATTTATAAATTAGATTTAAATGGAAATTTACTTTTCAGAAAGGCATATGGAAACATTACTAATAACTTTTCCTCTCGAGCTTTTTTAACTGAAAACAACAAAATTGTTTTAACAGGCTATACTGAATCCATTCAAAATAAACCTGATTCATATGACCTAGGAATCCTAGGTAATGTTTATATAAATGATTTGGATTTAATAGTTTATAAAATCAATGAGAATGGAAGTATTGCTTGGGAAAAAAATTATGGCGGAACAGGAAATGACATTGGTAAAGATGTTATACAATTAAGCGATAAAAACTACTTAATTGTAGGTGAAACAACATCTAATGATGGTGAAATAGATGGAAATCATGGCAAAAAAGATATTTTGGTTTTAAAGATTGGGCAGGAATAGGATGAATCTAATTTGGGATTTTGGAGGAACTTTATTTGATACATTCCCAGTAACTATAAAGGTTTTTGAAGAAATATTTCAGAGCTTTAATATTTCTCTGGATAAAGAAACATTAATAAATTTATTAAAAAAGTCTAGAGAAGAAGCTTTCAAATATTTTTCAAAGGAATATGATTTAAAAGTCGATTTTAAAAGTTTTATGAAAAGATATCATTCCTTCGAAAAAAAATATTCTATAGATCAGAAACCATATTTGGGTGCAATCCATATTTCAAAGAAAATTTTTAAAGAAACTGGAAATAATTTTATTTTCTCACATAGAAAGAAGTATAAAATAATAGAATTGCTAAATAAAAATAAAATCACTTATTTGTTTAAAGATATTTTAACAATAGAAGACGGTTTTAAAAGAAAATCATCTCCTGATGGTATTTTGTATATCGTTAATAAATACAATTTATCTTTGGATGAGACCTACAGTATTGGAGATAGAGAAATTGATGTTCTTGCTTCTCACAAAGCTAATATTAAAGCTATTCTTTTTGATCCTGAGAGGCGAAATAAAAATACAGAAGCAGATATTATAATTTATGATTATAATGATTTATTCGAAAAAATAAATAGGAGGATTTTATGAAAATAATAATTCTAGCTGCAGGTGAAGGAAAACGATTAAAAGCTTCAGTTCCAAAGCCATTAGTAAAAATTGGAAATAAATCAATGATAAAGATAATATTAGATAAGCTTAGATCTGTGAAGGATAAAGAGATTTTTATTGTAATTAATGAAAAATATAAAAATTTGTTTGAAATTGATTTAAAGGGATATAATGTAAAATATCTTTTTCAAGATAAACCATTAGGAACTGCAAATGCTTTAAAACCTTTTCTTAAATATTGTGATAAAAATGACGATGTTTTTGTATTGTACTCGGATTCTCCTTTGATAAACAAAGAAACCATTAAAAATATGATTGAATTTCATAACAAAAACGATACGTCAATATTAGTTGCAACTGGTTTAACAGAAATCTACTACCCGTATGCTTTTGTAAAAAGAAATGAATTAAACAAAATAATTAGTTTAAACGAAAGGGAAAGACCTACAGGTTCTTCTCCATGGGAATTTTATATAGGACCGATAATATTTAAAGGTGAATCTCTTTTAAAGAATATTAAAACTATAAAGCCCCACCCAGAGACAGGAGAATATTATATACCTGAAATTGTTAATAATTCATTGAAAGACAACGAAAAAGTAAAATCATTTATAGTAAAAAATCAAACCGAGTATAGGGGTGTTAATACACCAGAAGATTTAGATTTTGCAAATAAAAGCATCAATAATTGATTATTTCTCCAATTACATAATACCATCCAGTCACTAAAGATTTTTTGAATATTATTTTATGTAATTTATTATTATATTCAAATTCATCATAACCTTCACTATCTTCAAAAATTCTTTTTGAAGATTCTTTTAACGATGTTGTACCTTCATTAAAGGTATTTTCAATCAGCATTTCTTTATTTGAATTAATAATTATATTTCCGTCCGAATCAAGAACAAAGAAGAAGATATTTTGGGGTAAATTTATTGCTTTAACTATATGATCTGCAAATTCATTACAATATATAGAGCTTCCTAATATTGAAACAACTTCACTATTACTTATTACTGGTACAGCTATTATTATGGATTTATTCCCAGAAGTTTTACCTGTGACCATGCTTCCAAATACTTCATTTTTATTAAGCAACTTTGGAAAATACTCTCTATCGAATAAATTTTTATCTGTTAACCCAATATCAGATCTATAATAATTCCCATCAGGCAAAGAATACCAAATTAAAGAAAATTCTTCATATAATTGATAAGTACTGATTAGCTCCTTAGCTAACATCCACTTACCTGATTTTAACTCTGCAGTTCTAGAGAGAATCCTCTGAATTTCCAAGTTTTTATTCATTTGATTTTCAACAAGAGTTACAAAGGAACTAAGCATACAATTATTCAATTCTTGATTTTCA
Organism: uncultured Thermotogaceae bacterium; assembly: GCA_964529955.1. Taxonomy (GTDB): domain Bacteria; phylum Thermotogota; class Thermotogae; order Petrotogales; family Kosmotogaceae; genus JASGMR01. The sequence goes on along the minus strand of CAZGZM010000129.1, from coordinate 435 downwards.
TTAACATCTATTATATTAGAAAAACAAAACTGGGAAAATAAGACTATAAAAATAAGCATAAAAAGAAATGAATTTTTTTTCACATATAACAACTCCTCTAATGAATTCAAATATATTATACATCAAAAAAAATTACGTTTATGAAATAATTGAATTAATTAGCATCTATTAATTAATTGTTTCCAATATTTTTTTTCAGCTTCCATAATATGAGTAAATCTTTCTGCTTTTTCAAATTTTTCAAGATTTATGTAATTTATTTTTCTTTGAGTTATTTTGTAAATACTTTTCTTTTTGTAATTTTCTATATTATTTGTTATGTTCTGCAAATCATGTATTTCTCCAAGAATATCCTGTGTTTTTTTAAGTCTTTTTAAATCGGAGCCGGGGTCCGCAATCCTCTTCAAGGATCATCGTGTTATTTTGCCCGGATTT
>CAZGZM010000128.1:0-6660 GCA_964529955.1 uncultured Thermotogaceae bacterium | reverse complement strand
AATATCTTTGAGGGTTACATATCTTCTAGGTAAACTCATCATCCCTTAATTTTCTTGTCCATAATAGGCAGTCTCACCATGTTTTCGGTAATAGTGTTTTTTCATAATATGTTCTGGTAAATCCTTTGCATTTGAATTCAAGGTAAATGTTCCATAAGCCATTTTTGCAACTTCCTCAAGAATAATGCTATTTTTTACAGCATCTTTTGCATCTATACCCCAGGTAAATGGCGCATGGCCTGCAAGAAGAATACCTGGAGTACTTAAGTAATCTCTATGAATAAACGTTTCCAGTATTACATTTCCAGTATTTTTTTCATATCCTTCTTCAGTTTCTTCCTTAGTTAAAAACCTTGCACATGGGATTTCCTTATAAAAGTGATCTGCGTGTGTTGTTCCTAGACACGGAATGCTTTTAACGGTTTGAGCCCATATTGTAGCCCACGTGGAATGAGTATGAACGATGCCTCCTATATCTTTAAAATTTTTGTAAAGAACCAGGTGGGTTGGAGTATCAGATGACGGTCTTAGTTCTCCTTCAATAATATTTCCTTCTAAATCTAAAACAACCATATTTTCCGGAGAAAGTTCTTTATAATTTACACCACTTGGTTTTATAACAACTAGTTTTTTTTCTATATCATAACCACTGGCATTCCCCCATGTTAAAGAGACTAATCCTGCCTCCGGTAGCATCATATTTGCTTCATAAACACTTTTTTTTAATTTTTCAAGCATTTTATTCCCCTTCTTTAAAAATATTTTTTTAACTAAATTTTCTGCAATCTATAATATATTTCATTCCATTTTAATTCTTTTTTAAAGTCTCTAATGTTTGTTTTTTCATCAATTACTGTAAATTCGATTCCCAACATTTCAGATAAATCTTCAAGTTGTTCGGTATTTACATCATAACTTAAGCTCGAATGGTGAGTTCCTCCTGCTAATATCCATGCAGTTGAAGCTGTAGTCAAATCGGGTTTTGGAATCCATAACGCTCTTGCTACAGGCAATTTTGGAAGTTCTTCATTATTTTTCAAAACATCTACTTCATTTACTATCATTCTGAATCTATCACCAAACTCGACAACTGTAGCTTGAACAGCTGAACCATCATGAGCGTTAAATACAGATCTTGCAGGAGCTTCCTTTCCACCAATCGAAAGGGGATGAACCTCTAAATAAGGAGTAGATTCAGCAATCGACTCGCATACTTCCAGCATGTGTGAACCCAATTCTTTCATATTTCCAGGTTCAAAATGATAAATATAATCCTCAATAAAGGAAGTCCCGCCCTTTAATCCTTCAGACATTACCTTCATTATTCTAACAAGAGCTGCCGTTTTCCAATCACCTTCAGCTCCAAATCCGTAGCCGTCTTTCATTAATCTTTGAGCAGCTAATCCAGGCAATTGATCCAATCCACTTAAATTTTCAAATGTCGTTGTAAAGGCTTTAAATCCACCATCATCTAGAAATTTTTTCAAAGCTATTTCTATTTTCGCTGATTCATATAAAGCTTTTTTAAATCTTTCATCCGAGACAGAAGATTTTGTAACTGGATAGTCCTCATTATATTTATTTACTAATTTAAAAATGTCCTGTTCATCAATTTTTTCCATGTATTTAAGAAGATCTCCAACACCAAATCCGTGCACTTCATAACCTAGATCTATTTGAGCATCGACCTTATTCCCCTCAGTAACGGCAACATATCTCATATTATCGCCAAGTCTTGCGAGTTTTAAATTCTGAGATTCATTCCAACCCAAAGCAGCTCTTATCCAGTTTTCGATTTTATTATGCACAATTTCATTCTTCCAATGACCTGCTACGATTTTTCTTCTTATTTTCATTCTAGTTGAGATAAAACCAAATTCTCTTCCCCCATGTGCTGATTGATTCGTGTTCATATAATCCATATCAAGCGTGTTCCAGGGAATATCTCTTTCAAATTGAGTATGAAAATGCATAAAGGGTTTATTTAAAATTTTTAAACCTGTAATCCACATTTTTGCAGGAGAAAATGTATGCATCCAACCGATTAGCCCAATACATTTTTTATTGCTATTAGCATCAATTATTATATTTGTTATCTCTTCAGCACTTTTCAATACTGGTTTCCATATAATTTCAACAGGAAATTCACATTCTTCATTAAAATAATTTATTATTGCTTGAGAATCTTTATCAACTTGTTTTAAAGATTCTTCTCCATATAAATGTTGACTTCCTGTAATAAACCAAATTTCTAATTTATTTTTAATAACAATCAATCCCCTTTCTCACTGTTTTCTAAGCTATTTTACCTAAAATACAAAATTAATTAAATACTTAATTTGTATCTATTTTTTTCTTTTTTCCTTTTTCTAATTAATTACAATAATATTTTTTAAAAAAATTCGATAATGCTATAATTTTAAAAAGAATTAACTTTCACCTCAGGAGGTGTTTAATGAATGAAATAATAATTAAAGTAAATGACTTAACAGTTGCATATAGAGAAAAACCTGTATTATGGGATATAGACTTGGAAATACCAAGAGGAGTAATGATGGCTGTAGTTGGACCAAACGGTGCAGGAAAATCTACTTTAATCAAAACATTGTTAGAAATAATTAACCCCATTGCAGGTGAAGTTACATTTTTTGATATGCCTTATAAAAAGGCTAGAAATAAAATCGGATATGTTCCTCAAAGAGAAAGTGTGGATTGGGATTTTCCAACAACTGTTTTAGATGTAACTTTAATGGGAAAATACGGAGAATTAGGCTGGATTAAACGCCCATCAAAAAAGGATAAATCTGAAGCTCTTGATGTTTTGAAAAAAGTAGGACTTGATGGATTTCAAGATAGGCAAATCAGTCAATTATCTGGTGGTCAGCAACAGAGAGTTTTTTTAGCAAGAGCTCTAATGCAGGACGCGGAAATATACTTTATGGATGAACCCTTTCAAGGAGTAGATGCTAAAACCGAAAAAGCAATTATTAATGTATTAAAAGAGATGAAAAAAAGAAATAAAACTCTAATCGTTGTTCATCATGACCTTCAAACCATAAAGGAATACTTTGATTGGATAACAATATTAAATATAAGACTTATTGACAGTGGGCCAGTAGAGAAAGTTTATACTATAGAAAATCTCCATAAAGCCTATGGCTCAACACTACAGTTATCACTTGATGAAAAGGGTGATTAAAGATGAATTATACAGTTATTATAATTTCATTAGGTTCAGCTATTCTCGGTTTGATAAGTGGTTCTTTAGGAACTCTCGCTGTAGTTAGAAAACAGAGTTTACTAGGTGATGCCGTTTCCCATGCTGCGCTTCCAGGTATAATTCTTGCATTCATGTTTACAGGGCAAAAAAATTCTTTAGTTTTAATCGTTGGAGCAATTGTTGCTGGTTGGCTAGGTACCCTTCTAATTCAATTTGTTGTTAGAAATTCTAAAATTAAATTTGATACAGCTTTAGCCACTCTTCTTTCTGTATTTTTTGGGTTTGGTTTAATGCTTCTCACTTACTTGCAGAAAAATCCCAAATCATCCCAGGCTGGTTTAGATAAATTTTTATTTGGTCAGGCTGCAACTCTTTTAATTGAAGATATAATTACTATGGTTATTCTTGGATCAGCGGCGTTTATTATTGTTTTGCTTTTCTGGAAAGTTTGGAAAGTACTCAGTTTTGATATTGAATTTGCAGAATCAATTGGAATTCCAACGAAATTCTTTGATGCTTTACTTACATTCATTATAGTAATCGCTATAGTTATTGGATTACAAATCGTTGGAGTTATTTTAATGAGCGCCATGCTTATAGCGCCTGCTGTGGCTGCAAGACAGTGGACAGACAAACTCGGAATGATGACTGTCATCGCAGGGATATTTGGTTCAATTTCCGGCTTTTTGGGTGCAATTTTGAGTGTTTTTGTTAAAAATCTTCCAACGGGTCCAGTTGTAGTTATTGCTCTCTCTGCTGCAGTAATAATATCAGTTTTCTTTGCAAGAAAAAATGGAATTATCTGGAAATATTTTGAAAGAAAGGGAAATAAAAAAGAATTATCTATGAAAATTTTATTGAAGTCCTTTTATGATTTGTCACTTGACCATGAAGATTTTGACCATCCTCACGATTTATCGGTTATATATATTAGATTACCCAAAAATCAAAATATAGAAAAGTGTTTAGAAAAAACAGCTAATGAAGGGTTTATTTTAAAAAGAGGAACTAAATGGTCTCTTACATTAAAGGGATACGAATTTGTTAAGTCAGATATTCTGGGGGGTGAAATGAATGAATCCTGATTTTGATATTATTTTAACCGCTTCGTTAGTGAGTGCAGCATGTTCTGTCCCAGGTGTTTTTCTTATACTGAGAAAAATGTCAATGATGAGTGATGCAATAGGACACGCTATCCTTCCGGGAATTGTAATAGGATTCTTTATCACTCAGGATCTTTCATCACCATGGTTAATTATAGGCGCTGGTCTCACAGGTCTTCTCACTGTTTTTCTTGTTGAAATAATCAATAGACATCAACTCATAAAAGAGGATGCAGCCATGGGAATGGTTTTTCCGCTCTTTTTTAGCGTTGGGGTTATTCTAGTTACTCTATTTGCTAGAAATGTTCACATAGATACTGATGCAGTTCTACTTGGTGAATTAGCTTTTGTTCCATATGATCGACTTTGGATTGGAGATATAAACATTGGTCCAAGAGCTGCATGGGTAATGGGAATTTTATTCTTAATAAACCTTTTTCTTATGCTTCTTTTCTTTAAAGAACTTAAATTATCGACCTTTGATAAATCTATAGCGATCGTTTTAGGTTTTTCACCTGTAATAATTCATTACGTTTTAATGACCTTGGTTTCAGTTACAGCAGTTGGAGCATTTGATGCAGTCGGTTCTATTTTAGTAGTTGCATTTATGGTCGTTCCTGCCGGTTGTGCATATTTACTCACTGAAAATTTAAAATGGATAATAATTTTATCTTTAATTATAGGAACATTAAGCTCAATTATTGGTTACTATCTTTCTCTAGCTCTAGATTCATCAATAGCTGGTTCAATAACAACTGTATTAGGGATTGTTTTTATTTTATCTCTTATTTTCTCGCCTAAAAGAGGAATTTTTGCTATTACAAAAAGAAGAAAAAAACAAAGATATGAATTTGCTTCACTTGCATTGCTGATACATCTAAACAATCACGAAGGAACAAAAAATGAAGAAAAAGAAAGCGAATTAAACCATTTGCAAAGACATTTCAAATGGAATCCTATATTTTCTGCTTCAATAGTAAACAATGCTAAAATAGATGAAATGGTTATTGAGGAAGAAAATCATTTAAAGTTAACTTCAAAGGGTGAAGATTTTGTAGTTCAAAAAAAGAAAGAGTTTTTTTCAACTTTTTAAGGATGTGATTTAATGAAAAAGTTTTTGTTTTTAATTATTATTTTAACTATTTCCATTTTAATATTTTCTGAAATAAATATAGTATGTACAACAAGTATACTTGGAGATATGATCAAGAACGTCGGAAGGGATAAAATTCAATTGAATATTCTTATGGGGCCCGGTATAGACCCTCATTTATACAAAGCCAGCGCTCGAGATACAAAAAAAATTGCAAAAGCTGACCTTGTTGTTTATGGTGGTTTACATCTCGAAGGGAAAATGACGGAAATATTTGAAAAATTAGAGAAATTAGGTATCAATTCTCTTGGAGTGGGTGATGAACTTCCTGAAGAAGAGTTAATAACAGTCGATGATATGGGGACACATGATCCTCACATCTGGTTTTCGCCTGCTTTATGGGAAGAATGTGTCTTAATTACAGCAAAAAAAATGGGTGAAATTGATTCTGAAAATATGAATTTTTATTTAAATAATGCTGATGAATATATCCAAAAAATTAGAGAAATGGACATAGAAATCGAATCAAAAATTTCTAATATTCCTCTTGAAAAAAGAGTTTTAATAACTGCACATGATGCATTCAGTTATTTTGGAAGAGACTATGAAATAGAAGTAAAAGGATTACAAGGAATTAGTACAGCTTCTGAAATAGCCGCATCAGACCTGATAGATCTTGCCAATTTTATTATAGAAAACAAAATACCAGCTATTTTTATAGAAAATTCTATTCCCCAAAGAAATATTGACGCTTTAATAGCTTCTATTGAATCTAAAGATTATAGTGTTAAATTAGGTGGAGAACTTTATGCAGATTCTCTTGGAGATGAAAATACTCCTGAAGAAACATATATTGGTGCTTTTTTGCATAATGTAAATACAATATATAATGCATTTTCTCAGGAATAAATTAACTGATATATAATTTGTGGAGGAAGTAAATGAAAAAAAAAGATATTTCAGAAATAATAAATTTTACCGGTGAAAATGGGTTCAAATTTAATCCTGTGAGCGTTCCAATATACGAAACATCAATATTTTCATTTGAAGATTATGACTCTTTAAAAAAAGCATTAAGTCATGAAGAAAGGAGTCATATTTATACTAGAGGTTACAATCCAACTGTTGAAGTGTTAGAAGAAAAAATTGCAGCATTGGAAGGAGCTGAAAAAGCTAAATTGTTTTCCTCTGGAGTTGCAGCTATATCAGCTTCTACAATGGCTTTTCTAAAAACAGGAGATTCA
>CAZGZM010000127.1:0-6686 GCA_964529955.1 uncultured Thermotogaceae bacterium | reverse complement strand
CTAATATATTTTCAGTACATTTTTTTATATCTTTTATATAATCACTAAGTTTTTCCTCTGCATATAGTTGTCTTATCAAACATGAAGATAAAAATCCCATAGAAGTGAAAGATTTTGTCATTACAATAGATTTCTCGTTTATAAAATTCATTTCAGCAGATACATCTGATTTCTTAGTCATACTGCTTCCCGGTTCACAGGTGATTGATGCTGTTGATATTCCCTTTTTTGATGCAATTTCGAGAGCACCTACAGTTTCTGAAGATTCTCCCGATCTTGATAATCCTATTAATATAGATTTTTCAGGTAGCTGTACTAATTCAAACATCACTTCAGAACCACTATAATAATTTGATATATTTCTATTTGCAAATCTATTTAAATGCAATGAAACAGCCATTGATAAGTAATAAGATGTTCCGCATCCGACAAAATTAATTTCTATTGGGTCCGCTTTCTTTATATATTCATAAATTTTTTCAGTAAGTTTATAGTAATTTTCTCCTACTAAATTTAATTTCTCTTTTTGTTCGAAAATTTCTGATAATGTAACCATTTAATGCCTCCTGATTTTATACAAAACGAAATAACTATTCTTCAAGTAATTTATCAATAATATACGCAAAACCTGATTCATTATTACTGGGTACAACAATATCAACTTGTTTTTTAATTTCTTCTGAACTATTCTTCATAGCTACACTAATTCCAGCTCTTTCAAACATGGGAATGTCATTATCATTATCTCCTATTGCTACCATATTAGAAGTTTTCAAACCAAAGTAATGGCATAAAGTATCTGCTGCAGTTCCTTTATTAATTCCCTTTGGTAAAATATCCAAATACTTATTATCTGAGATAACAAATTCAGTTTGCAAATATTTCTTTTCGTATTCTTTTTTTATTGATGTTATAACTTTGTTATCATCAATTATTAGACATTTGTTTAATTCAATATTTCTTATAAAATCTAAGAAATCTGTTTTTACCATAAAATCTATTCCTGCGTGAATGGAATAATCTCTCGATTCTTTATAGTCTAAAGGAACGATTAATTCATTTTTATTATAGGCTTGGATATAATAGTTCCTTTTAAGAGATTCTTCAACAATTTTGATAATTTCTTTATGATTTAATGTACTATTAAAGATTATATTTTTATCCACTTCAATCATTCCACCATTAAAACTTATAATAGGATATTCTTCACTTGTAAATGACCTGATAAAATTTTTAATTGATATCGGCATCCTTCCACTTGCAAAAAATAATTTTATTCCTTTCCTTCGTATTTTATTTATAGCATTAATATTTTTAGATGATATTGTTCCTTTATCATTTAGAATTGTTCCATCAATATCTGTAACTATGGAAGTTATGTTTATTTTACTTTTTCTCATAATTTATCCCTTTAATCCAGAATTTGCAAAACTTTGAACAAAGAATTTCTGAAAAATCGCAAAGCTTACTAATAATGGTAAAATTACTATCAATGTAGCCGCCATAAGCAAACTCCATTCAGCTCCACCTTCTGCCTGTTGTGCAAAGATTGTTAGTCCAACGGTAACTGTTCTTGATCTGGATGTTTCAGTTACTAAAAGAGGCCACAGAAATTCGTTCCAGTGATAAGTTACGCTGATTACAGAAAAGGCTATTAATGTTGGACGAGCAACAGGGATAAAAACATGACGAATCATTTGGAAAACATTACATCCATCCAATTTAGCAGCATCTTCAAGGGATGTTGGGATTTCTTTAAAAGCTTGCCTTAACATGAAAGTTCCCATAGCTGAAGCAAAATAAGGCAACATTACACCAATTTTTGTATCAAGTAATCCAAGACTGCTTATCGTTAAATAATTAGGGAATATTGTACTCTGAGGCGTAATCATTAATTGAGTTAAAAAAAGAATGAAGAAAAATTCTCTTCCAGGAAAATCTATTCTAGCAAATGCAAAAGCTGCCATTGTAATCATTATTAACTGTATAAATAATAACCCAAAGGATATTATGATCGTGTTTATATAATAATCTGAAAAAGGAGCATAACTCCAGGCATTCTCAAAATTATTTGTATTTATTTTTTCTGGAAAAAGATTAAATGGCTGTGAAAATATTTCGCTTTTCGTTTTAAATGAAGTTGTAACCAGCCATAGAAGAGGTGTTATCATTACTATTGTAACTATTATTAGTAATATGTATATAAAAAGATTGCTAAAATATTTTCGCTTCATAAAATCACCTTTCATAATGAACAAAGTGTTGTAGTCCAAAATAATATACAACTGTAAAAATTAATAGAATTCCAAACAGCACTACCGACGCTGCACTAGCTATACCTGTGTCCCAATAAACAAATCCATTTTGATATATGTAGTATAAGAGGACATTTGTTGTATTATAAGGGCCACCTCTTGTCATGACATAAATTTGATCAACAGACTGAAAAGAGTTAATTATAGCTATAAGGGTAACAAAAAATGTCGTAGGAGATAAAAGAGGAAGAGTAATATACCTTAATTTATGAAAACTTTTAGCTCCTTCGATAGTTGCTGCTTCATATAAAGATTCATCAATAGATTGAAGACCCGCTAAAAAAAGAAGCATATAATAACCAGAAAATTTCCATATCGCTACAATAATCATTGCTGCCATAGCATAAGGACTGCTATTTAGCCAGTCTATACTTGACGGTAAATTAAAAAATTCAAGAATTTTATTTATCATTCCATATGATGGGTTAAATAAAAAAATCCAAACCATTGAAGCAGCTGCAATCGGAATCATTGTTGGATAAAACAGTGAAAATCTATATAAAGATCTTAATTTTAGTTTTCTGTTTAATAATATTGCAAATAATAACCCTAAAAAAAGTGCTGGAATAACACTTGCTATAGAATATACCAGATTATTCTTTATGACTGTTTGAAATAATCTACTTCCAAACATATAAGTGAAATTTTCGAGCCCAACAAATATTGAAACTCCCCCGGGTCCTTGTTGATAAGCACTTAGTCCAATTGATCTTACTATTGGATAGTATGTAAAAACAATTAAAAAAACTATACTTGGTAGTATTAATAAATAGGCTAAAATATATTTACGACTTTTTCGAGATAGTTGTAGCAATTTAAAAACCTCCTGAACCCTTTAAAAAATAAAAAACAGAGAAGTCATAACGACTTCTCTGCTATTTTTTTACTGAAAGAATCTAAGAACTCTTTCTGCTTCTTCTTGAGCCATATTTAAGGATTCTTCAGCACTTATATTTCCAGCAATTACTTCTTCCATTGCATCTGTCATAATTCTTGAAATTTGTCTTGCATTGTGAGTTGCTGGTGGTTCACCAACAATAACATATTTGAGTTGTTCTTTTGCAACTAAAGCTCCAGGAACTTCTTCAAGATATTCGATCATTTCTGGTAAATCAAATGCATCTTCTCTTACTGCAACATAACCTGTTTTTATACTCCATGAAGCTGTTTGTTCAGGTTCAGTCATCCATTTAATAAATTTCCATGCAGCTTCTTTTCTTTCTTCAGGAATATCAGACATTATTACTAATTGTCCTCCACCTGTTGGAACAGCTTTTCTAACGTTTCCAGGTAAGAATGCTACTCCCCAATTAAATGTTGCGCTTGTTCTTACAAAAGTTAAACTTCCTGTAGAGTTATACATCATTGCTGTAGCTCCTGCTACAAAATCAGATGATGAATCACCGAAAAATCTTCTTGGAGGCATAACTTCTTCTGCTGCTAATGAACTCATGAATTCTAATGCTCCAATAACTTCTGGAGAATTCAAATATGTTTCTGTTCCTTCAGGATTGTTTATCAAACCTCCATTTTGCATTGAGAATGCTGAAAGTAACCATTGGTCAATAGGAATTTCAACTCCCCATCTTTTAACTTCTCCATCTTCTTTGACAACCAATTTTTTAGCATATGCCATGAGTTCATCCCATGTTTCTGGAGGAGAATCTGGATCTAAACCAACTTCAGCAAACATATCTTTGTTATAGTAGAAAATCGGTGTGCTTTTTTGGAATGGAAGTGCATAATATGTTCCCAATATGTTACAATCTTCTAAGAAGGCTTTGAAATAAGGCGCAAGAAATTCTTCTCCACCTTCTGATTCAATAAATGGATCTAAGTCGGTCAAAATTCCTTCGTCTACTGCTGTCCAAACGTCTGCAGCCGTTAATAGTGCGATATCAGCGGGATTACCAGACTTGGCAGCAGTCAAAGCCCTTTGTAGTGTTTCTGCATATCCACCCGAATAAATAGGTTCAACAGTTATTCCAGGATTGTTTTCTGAAAATTCCTGACATAGTTCTCCTATGTATTGTGCTAATGGGCCAGCTACTCCTACAGGGAAATAAAACCTTAAAACTACTTCACTTGCAGCAAACGATACGCTGACAAGTGCAATTAAACATAAAACCAGTAACATTTTCTTTAACATACTAAATTCCTCCCCTTTAATATAGATTTATTAATAGTTATTGATAAAAATAATTGTTTTACCTTTTATCACCTCCTTAGTTAGTTCCAAGTAAATTTAGCTATAACTCTTTCCGGATGTAAACTATAAAAAGTAGATTCAATGAAATTCTTTTTAATTATTATTTTTGAATAAATACCTGGAGCATCACTGTTTTCGGGCCATGCCTCAATAAAAGATGGTATTGAAATATAAGGGTATTTATTAAAATAAGCACTTATCCAATGAACATGACCATTGATGAATAATTTAATATTTGAAAAATTATTTATTGTTTTTCTTATAGATTTTTTATTTTCTGCAAAGGCAAAAGTTGGAAATTGAATGAAATGAGGGTTCTCAGAGATATCCTGATTGTCAATTGCATGATGACATAATAAAATAACTGGCAAGTTATCTTTTTTCAATTCAGAATCAAGCCAAATTAATTGATTTTCACTTATTTTACCTCCAACACCCTCAATAATTGGATCTTCTGAGTTAAGCGAAATAAATTTATGGCCTTTTTTTATAACCACATTATTTTTTAGATTCTTCCCAAATAATTTTTCGTTTTCTTCAAGAGATAAGTAGTGTAAATCATGATTGCCTAATAAATGAATTATAGGATAATTAAGCTTATGAAATTTATCGTTTACTTCAGTAGCACTTTTTAAATCAACTTCATGATTAAAATTATTAACTCTGTCTCCTAATTCTACGATCAAATCAGGATGGATTTCTTTATTGCATTTCTCAACAAAAATATCAAGGAGATTATTTGCTTCTTCACCCGGTCTTGTATTTAGATTTGGACCTAGATGAATGTCGGAAATCAATATTATTTTTAATTCATCTTCATTATTTTTGTTTGATTCTAATTTAATATCATTTTTTAAAATGTTTTTCATGATTTTTCTCACCCTTATTTTTAAGTATATTTTTTCATAAATTCTTGAATAGCTATTGCAATACCTCCATATAAACCTGATTTATCATTATAAAAGCTCTTTCTAATATTTATTCCATCTAGAGATTTTTCGATACTATTATTTTTAACTTCTTCATTTATTATCGGTTCAATTATTTTCCAGGCTTTTGTAATTGTTCCACCAATTATTATGAATTTAGGAGCAATAAAATTAATTACATTACATAATCCAACACTTATTTTTTTTGAAGCTTCACTTAATATTTCTATTGCTATAGAATCATTAGATAAGGCTTTTTCCATTATTTTTTCAGAAGTTTTTCTTATATTCTTATCTATAAGAAATTCTTCTCCTATTCTTTCTGAATAATCATGTACAAAAACTTTATCAGATACATATGTTTCTAAACATCCTTTTCTTCCGCAATAACAATTTCTTCCATTAAATGATATTGAATTATGGCCTATTTCACCAACACTGTTATTATTATTTTTTAATAGATGACCATCAACCATGAGCGCACCACCAATACCTTCAATAACATTCATAAAAAAGACTGTTGCATTCTCTGGAAAGATATCATGATGAAGCCAGGTTTCAGCTACTAAAGATGATGATGTTCTATTATCAATAAAAATTGGCAAATTTAAGTTTTTAAGATATTCCTGAACGTTTACCATAGGCCAATTCATATGCCCCAAACATCTTACAATATATTTTCTATTGTCTATAACTCCAGACATACTAATTCCTATTGATTTGATTTTTTCATTTAGTTCATTTTCATTTATGATTTTAAATATCGCTTGTTCTAATTTTTCAAAATATTCTTCAGGTGATAAGATTCCCTCCCACCCATAAGAATCATTAAATATTATTTGCCCATTAATGTCTGCTATTGCTAAACTTACCATATCCCAATGAGCATCAACTCCTATAAAAAAATTCTCTTTGTTTTTAAGTGTAAGTAAAATAGGTTTTCTTCCACCTTTTCCCTTTTTAGAATTGCCAATAGACGATTCTTTAATATAACCAGAATCAATCATTTCTTTTGTTAAACAAGAAACTGTTCCTCTTGTTAAACCAGTAATTTTAGCTAAATTTGCTCTGGAAATGGGACCTTTCCTTCTGATTATTTCAAAAATTTTATATACATTTTTTGATTTTATCTTACTCATTGGATTCATAATATTCTACCTTTTTAATTAGTTTGTATATCGTCCAAACATATTATATATTTTTTAATTTATATTTTCAAATTCATAATTAGAT
>CAZGZM010000126.1:0-6725 GCA_964529955.1 uncultured Thermotogaceae bacterium | reverse complement strand
ATTATATTTATACTTACGAAGATTTAAAAAATTGTGAAGCTTTATTGGATGTTGGTGAAACACTAAGAACATATAATAACTTATGGAATGAAATAAGATTCGGTTTCTAAAAAAAGGGCTGCCTAAGCAGCCTTTTTTTTATTTTAAAATGATATTATCTCCCAGATCTTTTAATAATATCTTAAATTCAGGAAATCCAGTTGAATAAGGAGCAATTTCATAAAGTTGATAATAAATAACAAGACTATCATCTGTCACATAATATTCCTGATCGTATTTTATTGTTGGTAAAGGATCATCAAAATAATCTTGTTTATTCGCTTCGATTTCTTTAGTAATAAAATCTGTCACATACTTTAACCAATCAAAATCAGTATCGAATATATCAGCTAAATCAACTTTCTTTCCATTCTTCACATTGTAGTTATATGAATTTCTGAAGGTCATTCCATGTGCCCCGCCTGTAAATTGATAATAATCGACATAAAAACTCAAAAAACTTTCAGTATTAAAACCCACTTCATAACCGGTAGCTACTGAAAAAGGTCTAAAGGGCCACCCATTTTCTTTACAATCCTTTTTAAAATCTTCAATACCAGAATATGTATCTTCTAAAAGGTTTAAAAAATCATTTGATACAAGATTGTTTATATAGATTTCTGTTGGGTAATTATCCATCATGAAAAAATATGGCAGTTTAATTGTCCCCTCAACATCACCTTTATACTTTGAAGCAAGTTCCAGATAGTTGGATGAAGCAAAAATAAATAAGGAAATTGCCAGTACCAATATCAACATAAAAAGTTTTCTCATAATATACCTCCAAAAAATATGATTTTTTTTGCTTAACACAAATTTCTCTAATTGGATTATAATATAAAAAAGGAAAGATTATGAACATTTTTAGACAGAAGTGACTTTAAGTCGTAGAAAAATTTTTAGAGGTGATTATAATGGAAAGAGAAAGAGCTGAGAAAATATTAAAAAAATATATTACGACGGAACATATTTTAAAACATTCTTATGCTGTTGAAGCAGTTATGAGAGCTTTAGCTGAAAAAATTCAACCTGATAATATTGAATACTGGGGAATAACAGGACTACTTCATGATTTAGATACTGATACAGTTGATTGGAAAAGTGATCCAAGTTTACATGGTCCTGGTACAATAGAGCTACTAAAGAAAGAAAATTTTGGTGATGAAGAAATGTATCATGCTATATTAGCTCATAATGAAGAAACAAATGTACCTAGAAAAAGTGTGTTGGACAAAGCGCTTTATGCAGCAGATCCCATCACTGGATTTATTACAGCTATAGCTCTTGTATATCCTGATAAAAAAGTGAAAAGCGTAAAAGTAAAATCAGTAACAAAAAGAATGAAAGAAAAAAGATTTGCAGCAGGTGCAAACAGAGAAGCAATGAGATCTATAGAAGATCTTGGTATAGAATTTCCGGAGTTTTGTGAACTTTCTCTTAAAGCAATGAGCAAAATCTCAGATTTATTGGGATTATAGAGAGGTGATTATTTATGGCAGTTAATATCGGTAAAAGTTCAATAGAAAAAAACGAAAAAGTGAAAATGGTCATGAGAGAAATGATTAGGTCCATTATCTTGGAAATGCTGGAAGGGGAAAGAGATGAAGTGCTCGGATACGAAAAATATGACCTGGAAAAGAGCAGCAAATCTAAAACTGCTAGAAATGGTTATTTTAATAAGGTTGTTAAAAGTTCTTATGGCGACATTGAAATACTCATACCCAGAGATAGACTTGGAATATACAAACCAATCTTAATAAAAAAATACAAAAAAAACATCAGTGATTTCGATAATAAATTACTGGTTTTGTTTTCAAAGAAAAAGACAGAAGAAGATATTATTTATTGTCTTGAAGAACTTTACCAGGACAGATTCACCGATGCTCAGTTAAGCAGGATAAAGGACAGAATGGTAAAGGTTATTCATAAATGGAGAAAATAGTTCTGTCAAAAATTTAAGGGGGAAATATATATGTTAATGCAATATTTAATATGTGCAATAGCAGTTTTTGTATATATGAGTATATTTTGGATTGCAAGTCAAAAAATAAATAAAATTGCTATTATTGATATAGCGTGGGGTTTTGGATTTTCTCTTGTTGCAATAATCTCGATAATTTTAAATTTTCCTCCAAATGGGGCTGTATGGATTATTTCTATTCCAGTTTTCATATGGTCTTTTAGGTTGGGCACATACGTTTCTATAAGAAATAAAGGGAAACCCGAGGATTGGAGATATGAAGAAATAAAAAGCAAATGGAAAAATCCAAAGCTTTCATCTTTTTTTGGTGTGTTCATGTTTCAAGGCGTTTTGATGCTTTTTATCGCTTATCCAATAATCATTAATAATCTTTTGAAACCTGTAACTATTGGAATTCTCTCATATATTGGAATAATAGTCTGGATAACAGGGTTTCTTTTTGAAAGTATAGCTGATTATCAACTGAGAAAATTTGTAAAGGGCAAAAACCCTGGGCGAATAATGAAAAGGGGTTTATGGAAATATTCCAGACACCCGAATTATTTCGGGGAATCGGTAATGTGGATAGGAATATCTTTGATTGGTTTTTCCAGTAGTGGAGATATTATAGTTTTTGGTTCTCCAATATTATTGACTTTTCTTTTATTATTCGTTTCAGGAGTACCTTATGTTGAAAAAAGATATGAAACAAATAAAGAATTTCAAAATTACAAAAAAAAGACCAGTGTGTTTTTTCCATTACCACCAAAAAAATGAAAATATTTATAAACAGGGGAAAAAATGATTTATCATATTACAAATAAAAAGAAATGGGAAGATGCAAAACAAAACGGATGGTATTACACTGATTCACTTAATGATCAAGGATTTATACATTGCTCCTATAAAGAACAGTTAGTTAAGGTAGCTAGCAGTAACTATAAAAACGCAGATAATTTGATAATCTTAAGAATCAATGAGGGATCTCTAAAATCAAAACTAGTAATCGAAGATCTTTACGATAGTGGAGAAAGTTATCCACATATATACGGTTTATTAAATGTAAATTCTGTTGTTTCTGTTCATTTATTAAAAAAAAGTAAAGAAGGAGTTTTCATACTTCCAGATGAATTAACAAAAGAAACCTTGGAAATCAATGGCAATAATTTGAGTATAGAAGATGTTTATGATGTCGCTTTTAGAGGTAAAAAGGTTGAAATTTCAAATAAAGTTAGACTTGACCTCCTTCAAAAAAGAAAAAAGTTAGAAGAATCTATAAAATCTAATACTATTTATGGAATAAATACTGGTTTTGGGATACTTGCTAATAAAAAAATTTCCTTTGAAGATTTGGATGAACTTCAGGAAAATTTAGTTTTATCGCATGCAGCTGGGGTCGGAACTCCAGTAAAGGAAGAAATTGTTAGAGCAATTATGCTCATAAGAGCTAATTCTTTATGCAAAGGATTTTCGGGAATCAGACCAGAAGTTGTAAATCAAATCATCTCTTTTCTGAACGAAAATATCATTCCAGTAGTACCTGAAAAAGGTTCGGTTGGTGCTAGTGGAGATTTAGCACCGTTAGCCCATATCGCACTTGCTTTAATCGGAAAGGGTGAAGTTTTTTATAATAAAAAAAGATATAAAACTGAAGAATTATTGAAAGCAAAAAAAATTAACCCTTTAATATTAAAAGCCAAAGAAGGTTTGAGTCTTTTGAACGGAACTGCTTTTATGGCTGGTTGGGGTTGTTGTTCTCTATTTATTTTTAAAAAATTATTTGATATCTCTATTTTAATAGCTTCTATGAGTGTCGATGCACTAATGGGAAGCACTTCTCCCTTTGACGAAAGAATTCACTTATCTAGGCCTCACAATGGACAAATATACGTCGCTAAGAAATTAAGAGACAATTTAGAAAATAGTGAGATTAGATCTTCTCATCTTCATTGTGATAGAGTTCAAGATGCGTATAGTTTGAGAACGTTGCCTCAGGTTTATGGAGCAGTTCTTGATACAGCTAATTATCTAGAAAAAATATTATATAAAGAGATAAATTCCTCCACTGATAATCCTTTGATTTTTGATAATGGAGACGTAATTTCCGGAGGGAATTTCCATGGTGAGCCCATAGCCTTAGGCTTTGATTTTTTATCAATTGCTATCACTGACATGTGTAACATGATGGAAAGAAGAATCGATAGACTTGTAAATCCTAAATTGAATGATTTACCACCCTTTTTAACTACCGGAAAAGAAGGACTTAATTCTGGTTATATGATCTGGCAATATACAGCAGCAGCTCTGGCATCTGAAAACAAGACTCTTGCGCATCCTGCTTCAGCAGATACAATTACAACTTCAGGTTTTCAAGAAGATCATGTGAGTATGGGAGCCTGGGGAACTAGAAAACTATGGATGATTCTTCTAAACTATACTCAAATCCTTTCCATAGAGGCAGTTCTTGCTCATAGAGCCATGGAATTTATAAAACCTAAAAGGTCCGGAGATGCTATAGAAGAATTATATAATCAAATGATAGAACTGCTTCCACCTCATAAAAAAGATAGAAATTTTGGTAATGAATTTAAAGAGACAAAGAATCTTCTATTTGAAAAAGTTGGTCTTGAAAAAATATAACTATGAAAATTGGTTATGCCTGTATTTTAAGAGGAAGAAACCTAAGAACTAATAGATCCCTTATCTTAAAAAATTTTAATAAAGAAAAATGGATAAATTTAGTAAAGGAAAATCTAGATGATTTAGAGGAAATACTAAAATATAATTTTTCCAATAATATTTTTATGTTCAGAATTAGTTCAGATATTCTACCCTTTGCAAGCCATAGTATTATGAATATAAAATGGGAAAAGATTTTCAAAACAAAATTTAACCAAATAAGCAAATATATTAACCAAACAGGAATGAGAGTTTCAATGCATCCAGGTCAATACACTGTTTTAAATTCTCCTAGAGAGGATGTTGTTAAGAATTCAATATCTGAGTTGAAATATCATGCGGATTTTCTAGATGCACTAGAAGTTGATTCCTCATGCAAGATTATTCTTCACGCAGGTGGAGTATATGGAAATAAAGAAAAGGCAATTCAAAGATTCATAAATAATTTTAAAACACTTCCTGAAAATGTAAAAAAAAGACTTGTAATTGAAAATGATGAAAAGAATTTCTCAGTTGAAGATATTTTAAGAATATGCAATATAATAAATATCCCAGCAATTTTTGATAATCTTCATGATGAATGTTTTTACAATGAAAAAAGAGATATTAAAAAAATAATGACATCTGTGAATCAAACCTGGTATCAGGAGGATGGAAATCAAAAAATTCATTACAGCCAGCAAATGGAAAAAAATCGAAAAGGGTCTCATTCTAGATCTATAGAAATCGAAAGATTCCACGATTATTATAATCAAATAAAGGAATTCAATCCCGATATTATGGTTGAAGTAAAGGATAAAGACATTTCCGCAATAAAGTGTAAATTAACAATTGATGAATCAAATGGAATCTTTAATAAAGACAAATTTTATACTCAATGGGAAAATTATAGGTACTTTTTAATGGCTAAAGGAAGAAATTTCTCTGAATTACCTGAGAAAATTTTTGGAAATAATTTGTCTTTTAAAAGTCTTTATAAATACACCGGCAAAGCTATTTCTAGTGAGTATGACGAAAAAGGATTGCTGAATGTAGCAACAGAAATATGGAATTTAGCATCTGAAAATTCAACTAGTAGAGAAAAAAACAGGTTTGTCAAACTGAGAAATGAAAAAAATAACTATAAAAAATTAGTTGATTTCCTTCACAGGTTTTCTTTAAGAAACAAATTAAACAATATACAGAATTCATATTTATTTTCTTATAATTTTTAATGAAGGAATTTTCAGATAAATTTTGTTATGATTAAGTAATAATTGCATTTATTAGGGAGGTTTAACATGAGGCTTATTTGTGATATTGGGAATACTTCTTCACTTTTTGCTATTTTTAAAGATAGAGAGCTTATATTCAAAATAAGATTAGCAACAGACAGTCTTAAATTCGAAGATCAGCTTTACGTATACTTAAATACATTTCTTCAAAGAAACAAAATTGTAATTAGTGATATAAATGGAATGGCTGTATCTTCAGTAGTTCCATCTGTAAATACAGTTCTAAAATACTTCTCGATAAAATATTTGGGGGGGAACCCTGTTTTTGTAAATCCCATAGACAACGTTGGAATAGCTTATAAAGCTGATAATCCTCTTGAAATAGGACCTGATAGAATTTCAAATGTTTTAGGAGCAAGTGTATTATACGGACCTGATAATATCATTGTAGATAGCTTAACAGCCATAACTGTAGAGGTAATGAAAGATAATGCATTTATAGGAGGTTGCATCCTTCCAGGATTAGAAACCTCTATGAAAGCATTATTTCAAAATACTGCAAAGCTTCCTCAAATTGAATTATTTCTTGAAGACCACTACCTTGGAGTAAATACAGGAGATAACATAAGAATTGGAATTGTAAATGGAGCTTATCATTCTTTAAAGGGAATAATTAATGAATGTATTAAGGAAACTGGTCCTATAAGAGTAATTGCAACTGGAGGATATTCCAGAATTTTTAAAGATAAAAAGGATATATTCGATGTAATTGAGAGCAATTTAACCCTTATGGGAACGGCTTTTTTTGAAGAAAGGGTTAGAAAAATTTGAAA
>CAZGZM010000125.1:0-6748 GCA_964529955.1 uncultured Thermotogaceae bacterium | reverse complement strand
AAAATGGATTATATCCTTCCGATGAAGAAATAAGTTTTGAAGTTGATAAAATTTACAATGAAAATGTGACTACTGATGAAGTTGCATCACAGGTAATCATCAACTATGGTTCAATCGATGCATTTAAAGAAATCATAAAGGATTCAGTATTAAGAGATATCATTAATACAAAGGTTATGGACAATGTTGTTCAATTAGATACAGAAAGTATTAATGAATTTTTTCTTGAAAACCTTGATGCACTAAAGAGTTCATATGAAATGGCAACAGCAAGACATATTCTAGTTGATACAGAAGAAGAGGCATTGAATGTAAAGAATATGATTGAAAACGGAGGGCTATCATTCACAGAAGCAGCATCAGAATTTTCCACTGATCCAGGATCAAAGGGCAACGGAGGAGCTTTGGGTGAATTTGTAAGAGGCCAGATGGTACCTGAATTTTCAAATGCAGTTTTCAATGCAGAAATTGGAATTATAACAGATCCTGTTCAATCAGATTACGGGTATCACATAATATTAGTCGAAGACAAAAATGCATTTGATACACTCGAAGAATTCATGGAATTTGATGCTTATGAAAGTTTCGTTAACAATTACAAAAATTCCCAGTTTGAAGGCTGGTTAGTTAATTATAAGAGTGAAAATGACTTCACAGTTGAAGTAATAATCCCTGAAGTTAAGTTATATTCAGATTTCTTCAAAGCAGCAGCAGATCCAGAATCACTGCAGACTTTCTATGAGCTACTCAATCATAAAATATTTGTCGATGGATTTGTCAGCGAAGATGCTTCAGCATTTGAACTCGTAACATACGTACAGGTTTCTGACATGCTACAACAAAGCGGAACAGAACAGTATAAAGACGTTATTTGGGAGCTTTATCAGAGATTGCCTGAAAACCTCACTGTAGTACAGATGGTTTACAGTATATATCCAGACTCTCCAGAAGTAATAGTTGGATATGAAAGAATGAGATTGAATGATATAGAATCAATACTCTATGATCCTCAAGCACTTCAACAATATTATAATCAATATGGAGACCAACTCATTGATCTTATATACTACGTTCTAGACAGCATGACTGCAAATATTGATAAAATAATTGATACAAATGCACTTCCAGAAATACAGGCAAAGGCAATTGACCTTGGATTAGAGGGCCTTGAAATATATTCAATGCTCACAAATGATCCAAATGAAAAAATCCTTAACTATAAAGCAGAAATAGAATTGCTAGAAAAGAAATTAGCTATGACTGGAGATGAAACTATTAACGAAATGATAAATCAAGTTAATAATTTAATCGAAGAAACAGAAGCATCTATTACTGAACCAACTCCAGAAGCTACTGAATAATAAATCTTTTTATTAAAACTAAAGGGTTTGCTGTACTTTTTACAGTAGACCCTTTTTATGTTAAAATAAATTGTCTATTTGTTTAAAATAGCAAGGGGGGATGTAAAGTGAATTTCTTTAAAGTAGATTTAGGGAAATTGAAAAAGTTCTGGGTTTTAACACTCATTCTTGGAATAGTATTAATAGTTGTAGGATTTTTTGCATTGTTATTTCCAGTAATTGCAGGATTAGAATTTACATTTATCATAGGATTCTTCTTCCTGGTATTCGGAGCAATTAACGTAGTCAGAATATTTACAAGAAAGGGTGCAAGTTCGAAGGTTTTAAGCGGATTGCTTGCAGTAGTATTCGTTATTCTTGGAATAATGATTATGTCACATCTTTTAGCTGGAGAAGTAGCAATGACATTATTCATGGGAATAATATTCTTTGTAGACGGATTCTTTGGAATATTCTCTGCTCTTGATTTAAAGGGTGTAGGTAATTCAGGTTGGGGATGGTTCTTATTCAATGCTATATTGAGTTTGTTACTTGGAATAATAATAGTATGGCAATGGCCATGGGGATCCCTTGTGCTTCCTGGAATACTTTTTGCAATAGTGCTTATTTCAAACGGCTTTTCCTTCACAATGCTCTCGCTCAGTGCTAAGGACTTGAAGGACAACATCGAAGAAAAACAAGCAGAATCAAAGTAATTGAAAAAAGATAAATAACTTAAAATTATAGGGAGGCGAAATCTGTCTCCCTATAGTTTATAAGTATCCAGAATCTTTCCGTAGTAAATAGTGTGATAATCATTTCTCTTGTAAACAGTATTTCTCAAATAATCATTCAGCAAATTAGGAATCAGAGGAGCCTTGCCAACAATCTCACATTCGTAATGCAGTTCACATGCTTCAATAATAGGTGATTCGACCTGATTAGATTTCTTCAATTTTAGGTTGCATTCCTTGAACTTGTCATAATCTCTACCGGACTTTGTACCGCAAAACATTAATTCATCCTTCAGGTTTTCATTGAGGGGAATACTAACAGTGAAATCCTTTGCTTTTTCGATAAGTTCAAAGGAATATCTCGATCTTCTGACAAGAACAGAAAAAACTGGAATATTCCATTCATAGCCGATATTTCCCCAGGCGATAGTCATTGTGTTCACAAGATCTCCTGTCTTTACAGTTAAAAATGCTCCATTAGTATGAAGCCATTTGAAACCCTCTTCAAAATTTTCTAAAAAATTCATACAGTACCTCCTTAAAAAAGAAAAACTCCCCTTGTATAGGGGAGCCTTTAAATGAAACTTTTATTTCAAAACAACTTTTAAAGGTGTTGAGTTTGCTAAGTTATCAGAAACTGGACATCTGCTTTCAACAGCTTCTACCCATTTTGATAAAGTTTCTGCATCAGCGTCTGAATCAACATCGAGTTCTGCAACTACTTCTTTGTATCCCGCTCTTCCTTCTGTTGTCTTTCCGAATAAGAAATTAGGGTCTAAAGTACCACTGATGTTAATTTTATAGCTGTTTAATTTTATACCCATTTCATTTGCTAAAACGTTTCCCATAACATTTAAGCATCCTGCTAATGCTGCTAAAACGAATTCAACAGGATTTGCACCTTCGTCTTTTCCACCCAATGAAGGGGGTTCGTCAATAACCATGCTGAAATTTCTTGCTTTAACTGTTGTTTTTGTTGCATTTTCTGAAACTGCTGTAATGCTAAATTTTGCGTCTGCCATTCTAAAATCACTCCTTGTTTATAATATCCAATGAGATTATACTCTCTTAACATAAAATAATATTAATTATATATAAACCGGAAATGAAATAATAGTTACTCAATTCACAAAAAGCTTAAAAAACCAAGTATAATCATATTATGAAAATAATTACATATAACATTGCATACTTTTCAGGACTTACAGGAAAAAAGTTTCATTATGTATCAAACATACATAAAATGATAATTCATTCACAAAAAAAAATGAATGAAATAATAACATTTCTGAAAAAAGAAAAACCGGATTTAGCTGGATTAATTGAAATAGATGGAGGTTCAATCAGAACATTATACAAAAGCCAACCTGAAAAAGTGAGAAAACAGATGGAATGTAACCTGCTCTTCGATCAGAAATATGGGACCAGTAAAATCAAAACAAAAATCCCCATATTAAAAAAACAGGGAAATGCACTAATAACAAGAGAAAAAATCGAAAAAAACAACTTTCTGCTCTTTCCCTTCGGATTCAAAAGATTGATAATAAACGCTAAATATAAAGGAATAAATTTCTATCTAGTTCATCTTGCACTGTCAATAAAAACAAGAACAAAACAGATAGAACATCTAAAAAAAATAATTAACAAAGAAGAAAAAAACATAATCCTTGGAGACTTCAACACTTTCAAAGGAGAAGAAGAACTAAAGGGATTAATGAAGCACTGCAAAATGAAAAATCCAAATAAAGAAAACATCCCAACCCAGCCATCCTTTAAACCAAAATACATATTAGATCACATACTAGTATCAGAAGAAATTCAAATAAAAAACTTCTATGTTCCAAATTTGCAATATTCTGACCATCTACCAGTGGTAGTGGATATTATTTAGTTGTTAGTTGATGGTAATAAGAAACACTGTTCTTTATGATTCTTCGACTGAGGAAAATGTTCTAATTCTTATATGTATCAAGGAAGAATTAATTTTACGAGGGAAGCCTTTTCCTTATGATTCACTCTGAAATTCTTGGGTACTTTCCCGAATTTCATCCCTTCCTTGTACAATCGTTGGGTCCACCGCTAGACTAAGGATAGACAACTGTTAGTTCATTGTTTAGCTATTGATAGACAATCGTTCTACCATCATCAGCATCCATTACTTCATTCGTATCATGTTTTTCTGTTCTCGGTTCTCTTTTTTTATCTATCTCCTATATTTTGCATACGAAAACCCGTTAACATTTATAAAATAAATAAGTGATATATTTATTTTACAAACTTTATTAGTATTTAAAAAAGGGGTGAAAAAATGAAAAAACTATCGTTGATTTTATTGTCATTAGTTTTAATTTTCAGCTTTGCTCTATCAGAAAAGACATCAAGTTATGAACGTTCTCAGGATGTAGATATTATTTATCTTACAAATGGAGATGTATTAAAGGGAGAAATAACAACAGAATCCTTTTCAATTAGGACTTCCTATGCTCACATAACAATCCCAACAGAAAATATTGCAAATATAAGCATGGAAGATCAGATTATGAATATGGAAACCATAGTAGCTATTAATGGAAGCAGATTTTCAGGATTCATCGATGCACAGACAATAACGCTAAAAATTTCAAGTGGTTACAGCATTCCCATAAGAAGGGAAAAAATATCTCACATATCATTCCAGATAAGGGAAGATGAAGAGGGAAAGATAGTAAACACTCAGTTTATAAAGCTGAAAAACGGGAATTACTTTACTGGAACAGTACAGAATCCAGATATTGTAGTAGCAACAACATATGCGGATATACCGGTCAGTATAAACGAAGTTGTATCCATAAAACTGATTGGAGGAGAAAACCCACTCACAAAAATATTGATGAAAAACGAAGATACAATACAGGGAATACTTGAGACAGAAGACATAGAAATCGTTCTTGACATAGGACCAACAGTAAAAGTATACAAAGACAGAATAGATGAAATTTACCTTGAAAAGGGATATCTACCAGTAGGAATTTCAATAGATGGAACCTACTATTCAGAAATAAAAATGGGAAACATTGATTCAGATAAATACGTATTTGTTCAGGGAGGTACTTTCCAGATGGGAAGTGCAAATGGCGAGAGTGATGAAAAACAAGTGCATAAGGTAACCCTTGATTATAACTTCATAATAGGAAAGTACGAAGTAACCTTCGATGAATATGATGAATATTGCGAAGAAACTGGAAAAAGCAAACCAAAGGATGGAAACTGGGGAAGGGGAAAAAGGCCCGTTATCTATGTAAGATGGAATGATACGATTGAATATTGTAACTGGCTTAGCGAAAAGGAGAACTTGCCTGCTGCATATGATGAGAATGGAAAACTCCTTGATGCGAATGGAGATATAACATACGACATAACAGAAGTAGTTGGTTACAGACTGCCCACTGAAGCGGAATGGGAATATGCCGCTCAAGGAGGAAACAAGACTCAAAATTACAAATATTCAGGAAGCAACGATATAAATACAGTAGCGTGGTATGATGGCAACTCAGGTAATAAAACCCATGAAATAGGAACGAATATAGCTAACGAACTTGGAATATTCGATATGAGTGGAAATGTATATGAATGGTGTAACGATTGGTATGGAAATTATTCAAACACTGATGAATTGAATCCGGTTGGATCATTGAGTGGCTCCAATCGTGTCTTACGTGGAGGTAGCTGGTTCGTTAATGCTAACTATTGTGATGTAGCTTATCGTTACAGCTTTACGCCCTCGTATAGCAACAGCAGTCAGGGTTTCCGAGTTTGCAGGACAGAATAGAAACAATAGATGATCAATATACCAGCAATCGTAGAACGATAAACTGAAAGTTGTATAAAGATTAGGAGTGAAGAAAGAAAAAAATAAGTTTGATGCTAATGTCGCTTACGATGAGAGCAGGAGAACAAATAATTGAACCAAAAAGAGAAAGAACTTAATAAAAAATATAAAATTAATAATAGATTAGATGCGTAAAGGGAAGAAAGGACAAATAAAAAATAAGATTAAGCAAATACGCTATAAAGGTATATTTTGAAATATGTTCATATGTTTATGCAATATTTTAATTTTACATAATGCTCTTCAGTGAAATGAGGTAAGAATAAAAATACAATAGAGAACAATCATCGTGCCTTGGGCATGATTTTTATTATATAAGAATTTAGAAAGGAGATATAAATTTTTGATGAATCAATCCAAGATTTAAAACTTCATAACTGTTTATTTGGAAAGGAGATAACCTACTCCTCTATGTATTTTTGTACTTCGGAGATAGTTAATTCTTCTTTGAAGATTCCAATTTTCTTGAATTCATAATAGACTTTTATTAAATTAAACTCTATTTATTCCTTTGAAAGTTCTTTTTCCCCTTGTGAGGTGATTCGGTTAGTATCAAGAAATGAAAATCGTGTTTTTTTTCGAAGGAAAACTCCTCATTTTTCTACACAGTCCCGAATTTCATCGCTTCCTCATACAACCGTGTCCACTGCTAGTCACTGTTCAACAATAGTTAAACCATTGTTATAGAGTTCTTCCAATTCTCAATTCTCTGTTAGCTTTTCTCAGAACTTCCGTACCATCATTAGCATCATATTTATACAAAAATTAACAAAAAAGTAGGTCAGACACAGGAATAGGTGTCAGAC
>CAZGZM010000124.1:846-6759 GCA_964529955.1 uncultured Thermotogaceae bacterium | reverse complement strand
TTTACCATTACATTTCTTTGATGTCAACATATGAAGAGGTGATATTTATGAAAGAAATTAAAATAACATTAAATCAATTTAATAAGCAAATTTATAGACCCGAAGGGGTTTCAATTAATTCTATAGCAAAGGATTATAAAAATATGTTCAAATCCCCTATAATGGCGGGGAAATCTGATAATGAAATTTTGGAGTTATGTTCAGATATATATACTGATTGTGAAATAGAATTTATAGATCTTTCTCATATAGACGGATTAAGAATTTATACAAGAGGGCTTCTATTTGTTCTTTTTATTGCAGCTAGACAAATATATGGCTCAGTTGATATTTTAGTTCATCACTCTATTTCAACCGGTCTTTTGTGCGAAATAAAGGGTAAGCAAATAGATGAAAAAGAACTGAAAGAGTTACAGAAAAAAATGGAAGATATCATTCAATCTGATTATCCTTTTATTAAGGGAACTATGCGAAAATTCCAGGCAATTAAAAGTTTCGGTGAAGATAATCAGTTAGATAAAGCTAATTTATTCAAATATAGAAGAAAATCAACTGTAAATATTTACTGGTGTAATGGTTACTTAAATTATTTTTATGGATATCTTCCAATTTCAACAGGAAGTTTGAAGAATTTTGAGTTAATACTCCAGGAAAATGGATTGTTTGTTTTGAATCTCCCTTCAATAACTAATTCGGAAAAAACAGCTGTTTTTAAAGAAAGAAAAAAATTGGAAAGAATATTTCTAAGTTATGAAAAATGGGGAAATCTAGTAGGTGTTAATAACATAGGGGATTTAAACGATATTATAGTTAAGGGGCATAACTCTGTTGCAGATTTAATAAGAATAAACGAGGCTCTGCATGAAAAAAGAATAGCTGAAATTGCTAACAAAATAAAGGAAAGAGAAAATACCAAAATAATATTGATCTCAGGCCCATCGAATTCTGGTAAAACTACCTTTGCCCAAAGATTGATGATTCAATTGAAAGTTCATGGAATAAACCCTAAACAAATATCTCTTGATAATTACTTTGTTGATAGAGATAAAAACCCTAAAGATGAAAATGGAGATTTTGATTTTGAGACCATCAAAGCCTTGAAAGTGGATTTATTCAACGACCATATGAAGAAATTATTTGATGGTAAAAGTGTAAAATTACCATATTTTGATTTTTTTAAGGGAAAATCATATATTAGTTCAGAACCAACTAGATTAAAAAAAGATCAAATGGTTATAATAGAAGGAATTCATGGATTGAACCCTCTTTTAACAAGATCTATTGAAAAGAAAAATATATTTAAGATATACGTGAGTGCATTGACTCAAATGAATATAGATAATATGAACAGAATTCCTACGACTGATGTTAGACTATTAAGAAGAATTGTTAGAGACAATCAATACAGAGGTCATTCGGCAATAAAAACATTAAAGATGTGGAAAACAGTTAGAAAAGGGGAAGAAAAATATATTTTTCCATATCAGGAAGAAGCCGATGTGATGTTTAATTCAGCACTCATTTATGAATTGGCTGTATTAAAGCTCTTTGCAGAACCGCTATTAATCGGTATAGATAACAGCGAACCTGAATACATGGAATCTAAAAGATTACTCAGGTTTTTAAGTTATTTTCTTCCAGTTCCCTTTTTAGATCATATACCTTTAACATCAATAATTAGAGAATTTATTGGGGGAAGTTCTCTCAGATTTTGAAAGGAGTAAGAAATGCCAGAAGGAGAAAAAAACGATATTAAAAAACCAATAATAACAAGATTGAAGAGAATCGAGGGACAGGTTCGAGGTTTGCAGAAAATGGTTGAGGAAGAAAGAGAATGCAGAGATATTTTGATGCAGTTATCTGCAGTTTCTTCAGCTTTGAGAAAAGTTACTGAACTAATTGCTAAGAATTATGCTCATAAGTGTATAGTTGAATTAGAGAAAGATGCTGGAAAGGAAAGTTTTGAAAGTTTAATAGAGTTACTTTTGAAATTTGGAAAAAAGTAAATGGATTTGATTAATGAAAATGATATAGTTTTAATAAAATTGATGAATGGTGAAGATTTTATAATCAAAGTGGTTAAAGACGGTTTTTTATCTGTTCCATACGGGACAGTTTTTTTTAATGATTTAATTGGAAAAGAGTATGGGTCTAAAATATATTTTAGAGGAAAAAATAATGCTGGTTACATTTTAAAAAATTCTATTACTGATTATATTTTTAACATCAAACGAAGAACTCAAATAGTTTACCCAAAGGATATTGGATATGCGATTCTTTATCTGGACCTTAAACCAGGAGATACAGTTTTGGAATGTGGTACAGGTAGTGGAGCGACAACTGCAGTGTTGTCAAGGATTGTTGGTAAAGAGGGAAAGGTAATTTCCTATGATTTAGATAAAGAAAATTCAAAATTAGCCGAAGAAAATCTGGGATTTCTTCAAAACAATAATAATGTAACCTTTAAAACGGGAAATATTCAAAGTGGATTAGAAGAAAGGGATGTTGAAGCTTTTTTTCTGGATGTTCCCGAACCAGAAATTTCTGTTGAAAATGCAATAAATACTTTAAAGCACTCTGGTAAAATATGTATTGTAGCTCCAACGTTCAATCAAGTTCAAAGTGTTCTTGAAGAAATGGAAAAATTAAAAAATACGGTAGACATTCAGGTCTGGGAAACAATGATAAGAAATTATAAACTTAATCCTGAAAGGTTGAGACCTGAAGATAAGATGGTAGGACATACTACATTTATGATTTTTGGAACTAAAGTAGTTCGGAGGTGATGGAATGAAGAAAAAATTTTTAAAGGGAACTGTAGCGGTATTGATAATAGTAGCAGTTTTATTTTTTACCGGATTTCAAATGATGACAAAGGAAGATATGATTGATAAGTATGAACCATTATTTGAAATTTTAAATTATATTCAGACAAATTATTATGATCAGGAAAATATAGATTTTGACGAAATCCTTAATTCGACTCTTGAAGGAGCAATGGAAGGATTAGGAGATCAATTTGCTTGGTACTTTAATAGCGATGAATCTATAGAGAATGAAATTGATACCAAATCAATATATGGTGGAATTGGAAGTGTTGTTACTTATAATCCAGAATATGAAAGTTTGGAAGTAGTTACTCCAATGATTGGAAGCCCTTCAATAAAAGCAGGCTTGAAAACTGGAGATATAATCGTGGAAATAGATGGGATGCCTGTTTCAGAAGTGGGTTATTATGATTCAGTTAACATGCTTAGAGGTGAACCACAGACAGAGGTTCTTTTAAAGGTTTATAGAGAGGGCGTTCAAGACCCAATGATGATAACTGTTTTAAGGGAAGAAATTGAAGTGAAAACGGTTAAATATACAACCTTTGAGGAAGATGATGTAAAGATTGGTTACATCCAAATAACTCAATTTGCTGAACCCACTGCACAGGAATTTATGGATGCTCTATTGGAAGAACTTGGAATGGATGGATATATAATTGACTTAAGAAATAATCCAGGTGGATTGCTTATGAGTGTTTTAAATATTGCTGATTTCATGGTTCCTGAAGGTGAAACGGTAATAACTATAAGAGATAAAGACGGATACGAAGAAGTTGTTAAATCATACGGAAGCCCTTTAAGCAGATATCTGGAGGATAAAGAACTTGTTGTTTTGGTTAATGGAGGAAGCGCATCAGCTTCTGAAATATTATCTGGAGCTCTGAAGGATCACGAAATCGCAACAATTATAGGAACAACGACATTTGGTAAAGCAGCTGTACAAACACCTTATAATTTAAGTAATGGAGGAGAAATATGGCTTCCAACAGCACATTATTTTACGCCAGATGGTTCAGATATTCATATAATAGGTATAACACCTGATATAACGGTTGATGCTACTGATATTTATACTGGTATGGATGAAACAATGACAGTGTCTGATGCGGAGCTTGATTTTGAAAATGATTTACAACTACAGGAAGGAATTAAAATAATAATAGAAAATGTAAAAGAGGGAAACATATAAATTGGATTTATTTTTTGATATAATATTTAATCCTAAAAAGGCGTTATCAAAAGCAAATGAGTTATCTTTGATAACGCTCTTTGTTTTAGCGGTTGAAACAATAATATTTGTTAACGGAACAGATGTTCTTTTGAACTTTTATGAGTTGACTATTCTTCAAATTAGAATACCAATAATAATAGCAATGTTAGCTATTTTTTATCCCCTTGGAACTGCAGCAATCAGTTTTCTTTTATATTCAGGTGATAGAAAATATATATACGGAATGATTCTGACTTTTTTTCCATATATTTTCTTTCCACTCTTTGTTTTTTTAGATGATTTAATTTTCTTTGTTTTTATTGTTACAGCAATATGGTCAACTATATTGGAAATTTTATTGAACAGGGAGTATTTTAAGAAAAATATTAAGACTCAAATGGTTTCTTCGATTTTTTTGAAAATTTTAAGGGTAATTTTCTTTTTACTTTTGATTTATATCTGGTGATTTATGGAAAAATTTGCTGGAATTGTATACAAATACAGATATCCATTTATAGTTTTCTTTGTTTTTTTAGGGGTATTAGGTTTTTATCTAACTACCAATTTATCAGTTGATTCAAATTTTTTAGAAGTACTTCCTACGGATGATCTGATAGTAGAAGAGTATCTTAAGTTCAATTCTGATGAAGAAAGTGATTACAATTATATTGTATTAAAAAGTTATGATAAAACAGCAAAGGGTGAAGAAGAATTATTAAGTGCTGCAAAGGAAATATTTGAAAAAAGAGATGAAAATAAATATATAGCAGATTTTTCAAAGTTTGATTATCTGACAGATCTTGGTCCATTAGGTTTGATTATGCTGGATTCAAATGATTTGGAAAATTTTAATTTAAATAGAATCAATCTTCAAGCAAATTATATGTCTTTAATGAACTATGATTTCAATGCAATAAGATATATCGTAAAGGATTTTTCGAAATTTCAAAACTTCGAAGATCTCTTCTCAAGAGAAGAAGATGAGGGTGGTTTTGTAAATTATATTCAGATGCCAGTGGAAACCTTAGAAGATATCCCCTTAATTCTTGTAATGGGGTTCAGTTTAACTGGAAAGAATACAGATATAAGTTATACAGATACCGCAATACCCTCTATCAGAGAATGGTTGAATGAAATATTAATAGGATATGATTTAGAATATGGTTTGGTAGGAGACCATGTAGCTTCACACGAATCGCATGTCCAAGCTAATAAGGATTTTCTTCTCACAACTATCATCTCTCTTTTGGGAATTGCTTTAATAGTTTTTTTTGCATATTCGAGTATAAAAATCACTTTTTACCTTTTCTTAAGTCTTTCGATATCTATGTTTGTTACTTTGGGAATCTCTTATCTTATTTTCGAATCACTTAATATTGTAACCACTTTTTTAAACGCAATTACTCTTGGATTGGGTATAGATTATGGAATTCATATTACAACAAGAATGATGGATGAAGCAAAAATAACCAGGAACGAGAAAGATATAATTTTCAAAACATATAAAAAAGTAACGAAACCTTTGTTTGTTAGCATGGCTACAACGGTGTTGGTTTTCATTATTCTTTTAATAGTAAAATCCCCTGCTTTAAAGGAAATGGGAATTCTCACATCGATTGGTATAAGTGTTTTCTTTTTAGTCATGTATATATTCTTACCTGCGGTTTCAGTGAAAACAATATCTAAACAGGGAAATAAAGCAAGAATTCACAAATTAGACGATGGTTTATTCCATGCAGTTAAAGGATTAAGAAAAACAGGAATAATTCTCGGGACAATTATTTTAAGCGGATTACTTTTCCTTTCCTTCTTTGGATTTTTAAACATTTCAGATTTTTCATATACTCCACCTGGATTAGTTTCCGAAGACTC
>CAZGZM010000124.1:0-836 GCA_964529955.1 uncultured Thermotogaceae bacterium | reverse complement strand
AATTGATGAAGACAGCTAGACTTATAGAAAAAGCCTTTGGAGGAAATATAACAGACACAGTAAAGTATTTAGCTCCAGATTATCAGACCTTAATTGAAATGAATGATTATCTCAAAAACAATGAGAATATCAAAAAGATACAGTCAGCTTTAACCTTTGTTGAAGATGGTGATGAAGGCTTTGTACAAAATTTCAAAGAAATCATTGATAGCGTAGAACAGGTAAAGGGATCAATTTTCCTCGAAGGAATATTAAAAAAGGAAGAATATTATGACTTCATAATAGAAATGCTCGATGAAGCCGAAGATATTGAAGATGCTGAATCGCTTATAAATCTTATATTAAACCGTCTTCCTAAAGGAATAAAGGATAGTTTATATTATACAGATAAAGAGGGAAATTCCTATTATATTATTTCAGTAGAACCTATCTCAGATCTTTTTTTTAATAATTTTAACAAGATATACTTTGATAGTACTGATAAGCTTTATGACAGTGCAATTGGTTATCCAAAAATCTTTTATTACTTAATGAATATGATTCGAAAACAGGCGTTACCAATTGCGGTAATTGCGCTCATAATAATATTCTTAATTGTATGGATAGAAAGAAAAACAGTTTTTGACAGCTTAAAAGTGATAATAATGATGATTCTTATTTTAATATCGATGTTTGGTTTCATGTATTTGGTTGGAATTGATGTCACATTCATAACAGTACTAACAGCACCACTAATAATAGGAATAGGTGTAGATGGCATAATTCATATGGTGCATGCTTCTTCTAGTGACAATCCAAATGAATTATCAAAAACTATTAAATCAGTAACGATGTCT
>CAZGZM010000123.1:0-6853 GCA_964529955.1 uncultured Thermotogaceae bacterium | reverse complement strand
AAAAAATATTCTAAAACATATACAATAATTGACACGAAGGATTATCCGCTTCCAGGTGTTCCAGAAGAATTCAGAGGATACATGTCACCACTTGTTATTTCTGCAGTTCTTGATAGATTTGGCAAACATCTTGCAGATAAGAGAAATCATTCTTTGAAAACAAGAAAGTATATGGGTATTGTAGAATACTAAAAATCTTTTAATAAAAAAAGAGGTATATTTATTTATACCTCTTTTTTTTGATTCATTAGAAATGATATATAATCTTACTAGGTGATAAAATGATTGTTTATGCAACGATTTTAATTGTTGGTCTATTTGTTATATTATATATTTTCTATAAAAAGCATAGAAAGGATACTCTTTATAGTGAAATTGATAAAAGATATAATGATCTTTTAAAAATGTCTATTCAAATTCCTGAATTAAGGATTCCAGAGAAAATTGAAGATATTTATAAAAATAAAAGAGAAAATCTAAAAAACAAGTATAATTCATATGCTTTTTTATGTATGAACTTATTAGAAACAATTTACGATAAATATATAAACTTTCGAGGAAATTTAGAAATTCCTGATACGTGGATACCAATAATAATGGAAGAAACCAGGTTGCATAAAAATTGGTTTAAGAAGAACCGAAGGCTTTTTAAGGAGAACTTTCAGGAATTTATATTGAATGATATTTATGATTTAGAAATTATTGAAGGAACTAAGGAAAATTTAGAAGATCTTTATAAGAATTTTAAAAGGAATTTCCCTGAAGAACAGAGTAAAGAAAAAGGGTATCTTTTTTCTCTTTTGAACAAAAAAAATTACAATATTCTATTAGCTTATAACAAAAAACTAAATATGATAGTTGGTTATGCACTTTTATACAGAATAGAAAAATATAACGCTTTATGGCTTGATTATGTTGCAATTAAAGATATCTTTCAGGGAAGCGGTTTCGGGTCTTTGTTTTTTAATAAAATTATTAATTATGAAGATGAAAAAAAGGTCGGAATGTTTTTAGAAGTTGAAATTCCAGAAGATAATGATATAAAAAGCAAAAGAAGAATAAACTTTTATGAGAAGTTGGGATGTAAAAGAATTAATATAAATTATTTTATACCATCGAAAGAAGGTGGGGCTCCTATGTATCTTTATTTTAAACCAATAAGTAAAAAAAATATATCCAAACAAACCATAAAAAAGGTTATTATAAATACCTTCAATTCAATAAATGAAGATACTTCTAATCGTAATGAATCTTTGAAAAAAATTGATTATTTTATGGACAGAAATACATTCAAAGAATAGAATTATAATTTATGAAGATCTTCTTCTAGATAAACAAATGTTTTTGATTCGAATAAGAATAAGTTATTATTATGTGCAACCATTTGATATTTTCTTAAAAAATCTAATGGATTTCCTACCGTTTTAACGAGTGCTTTTCTTCCAAGGTTAGATTCAATTAAATCAGCTATTTTAACTCCTACTGGCATAAAAAATGTATTTAATAAACCACGTTGATTTTTAAAAGCTTCAAGATCCTTTTCTGTTAACGTTTTTTCCTTAATTCCTAAATATATCTCCTGGAGTAAAGCTAAATATTTTTCAAAGTCCTTGTCAGCCTGTTCTCTAAATTTTTTTAATTTTTCCATTTTAGAAATATTCCTGGCATCTCCAACTTTGTTTGCAATTCCCTCTACTTCTAAAAGAATGAATTTA
Source organism: uncultured Thermotogaceae bacterium (assembly GCA_964529955.1). Classification (GTDB taxonomy): domain Bacteria; phylum Thermotogota; class Thermotogae; order Petrotogales; family Kosmotogaceae; genus JASGMR01. The sequence continues at coordinate 5,138 of CAZGZM010000123.1, read as the reverse complement.
TCAAGAATCACATCATTAATTTCATTTGAATCCAAAATTATAGGATTTCTTACAGAATACCTTCCAAAATGGTGCATCTGATGTGCAAGCATCATTTCTATTTCGCTAATATCCATGTCAAGAGCTAATAAAGGATCATTATAGATTACTCCATTATCGAAAAATGCGTTATACGGTAAAGGGATAAAAACTAACTGAAAATACTCAATTGTTGCGTTCTCAGGCAGATACTCCATTGCATATTTTATTGAATCATTAAATAATTTTTTTTGAATTTGTTTTATGTTTTTAAAAAAATCTAGGATATCTTTTTTTCTCGAAATAAGATTATTTAAATATTCATAAAAACCCTTCTCTTCAAGAGATAAATTATCAATGTTATATTCACTTTCGAAAAAAGCTTCCAAAGAATTTCTAGCATTTTCTTCAGAAATATGAAATGGTGAGAATCCATTTTTTGCTGAAGTCGAAATAACTTTTTCGACTTTTTCATTTACACTAATTACATTATTAGTTTTTAAACTGAAAATATTCTCTATGGGATAAAAATCTAATCTATTCATAACCAACCTCTTTTACTATTATTATATTACTATTATTATACTGGTTATAAATAAAAAAATCAAAAAAAAATTAAGAAGCTTCTGCTCTTATTTTTTCAGCAGTTTTTTCCCATCTTCCTCTTAATATTCTAAAAACTTTTAGTATTGATCTAAAAACCATATCTCCCATCATTCCTATCCAGGCTCCGAGCAAGCCCATTCCAAAAAATTTTACTAAAACAAAACCAATAGGTATTCTTATAAGCCACATTGCAAGCATTGAAGATAACATTGGGAATCTAGTGTCTCCTACACCTCTTAAAGCTCCCGAAGCAACAAAATCAATCGCCTGAACAATCTGGAATAAACCAATAATTTTAACGGGTAAGCTTGCAATTTGAATTATTTCTAGCTCATCAGTAAAAATTCTAATCAGTGCTTCGGGAAAAATAAAAAATACAGCTCCCATTATCGCCCCCATTATTATTCCGATTATCCAACCTTGTCTTAGAGTTCCTATTACCTTATTAATTAACCCTTTGCCGTTATAATTGCCAACAAGAGCGGTTACAGCAACCATCAATCCAAGTTCGGGCATAAAGGCAATGGATTCAACTCTTATACCTATTCTATGAGCAGCATAAGCTTTAGCACCAGCATAGAGAAGTATATTAGCAAATACTAAAACTCCTACCGAAAATGAAAGACGTTCTATTGCTATAGGTAGACCAACTGATAATACACTCTTAATCCTTTTCCAACTTGATTTTATTGGTTTTAAATTAAGAGAAATTTTTTTATTTTTAAATAGCAAAATAATTAATATTACTGATCCAACTATTCTGGAAAAAACAGTTGCATAAGCTGCCCCTTTAACTCCCATTTCTGGAAATCCAAGTTTTCCATAAATTAAAACGTAATCAAGGAAAATGTTTATAGCATTAGCTATTAAAGCCATTAACATAGGTGATTTTGTATCACCTGCTCCCCTTAATGTTGCACTAATTATTACCATAAAACTCAACCCGGAGATTCCTGCAAGGATAATTGTTAAATAAACTTGTGCAGATTCTTTAACATAATCTTCAGCACCGGGAAAAAACCAGATAATTAAATTATTTGATAATAGTACAAATGAAGTGAGAATTATGGCAGAAAATGCAGCTAGATATATTGAAAGCCAGGCTATTTCCTTTGTAAGGCTTTTGTTTTTTGTACCAATACTATTTGAAATAAAAACCATTGATCCAATAGAAATTGCAATTAAAACAGCCTGAAATATGAAAACAATCTGATTCGCTGCTCCTACACCACTAATTAATCTCCAGTCATAGTGCCCAAGAAATGCTGTATCGGCTACTTGTAATAGCATCTGTAATATGTTTTCACCTATAGCTGGTAATGCGATAACTAGCAATTTTTTTCTAATTTCTTTCGCTTCATCGTTACTCAGATAATTTTTAAGTGGATTGAATTTCAAAATCAGACTCCTTTGTTAGTATTCCTAATAATTATACTTGTTTTTAATTTTTTTTCTATATCAAATAACAAGGGGAATCATATTTTTTTGAAATAAAATTTGAAACTATTCATATATATTTTATGTTATTATTTTTTTATGGAGATGCTAAAAAGATTATCAGACAATTTTTTTTACTATCCATACAGGGAGTATGGTGATAGACCAAATATTGGAATAGTAAATGGAAAAGAAAAGACTATAATAATTGATGCTGGTAATTCAGTTTCACATGCAATTGATGTATGCGAAAGCCTTTTTTATTTTAATATTAAATCTCCAGATTATTTACTAATTACTCACTGGCATTGGGACCATATTTTTGGAATGGAAAATTTTAATATACCATCATTTGCAAGCATTCATTCTAAAAAATATTTTGAAAAGCTTTTATATTACAGGTGGAATAATTCAGCATTGGAGAATAGATTGAAAACAGGGGAAGAAATTTATTTTTGTTTTAATGAAATAAAGAAAGAACATCCATATAATAATAGAAGAATAAAAATTAAAATACCTCAAATATATTTTAATGATTCTATTTCTCTTAATCTTGGTGATGTAAATGTTATTTTCAAACATGTGGGCGGAGATCATTCAGAAGATTCATCAATTGTATATATTGTAGAAGATAAAATTCTCTTTTTAGGAGACTGCTTATATCCAAATTTATATACAAATAAGTGGAATTATAATATTGAAAAATTAGAAAATCTTATCAATAAAATACATAATTTTGATGCTAAAATATTCATCACTTCTCACGGTGAACCTATGGATAAAATTGAATTTGAAAAACTGATATCAGATTTGATAGAGTGCTCAAGATTAATAATAAAATATGGAAAAAATTATCGTAATATTAAAGAAAGTTATTATAGAGAATATGAAAAAGAATTTCCTGATAGATTAAAATCAGATATTGCTTACTTTATAAATGGTTAAAAAAAGAGGGGCTATACCCCTCTTTTATAATCCTAAAAGATTGTCAATTTTGTTTTTATCAAAACCAACTATAACCTTACTATTAATTACTATTACAGGAACTCCCATTTGCCCACTTTTTCTTACCATTTCTTCAGCTTTGTCTTTATTTTTGCTTACATCGTAATCTTTAAAAGAAATGTTATGTTCCTTGAAATAACTCTTAACCTTTTTACACCACATACAAGTCGGTGTTGAATATACTGTTATATTTGCCATAATTATCACCTCCGTATACCCTATCTGGGTATATATTACAATAAAAAAATGAGAATGTCAAGTATTTATACTTCTCTCCCCAAAAAAAATATAATTTGAATTAAAAATATTATAGAATAAATTATTAATCAGTGTCTCTATATAATTTAAATTTTAGAGATATAACATTTGAGGTGAGAAAATGGCTGACTTAATGAAAATGTTAAATGTTTTTTTAGAGTTTATAAAAGAAGAATACTCTCAAGATGTAGCAATTGTAGCTTATTATGGTTCTTATGCCAATGGCACTCAACATTCGAAATCTGATTTGGATTTGTTTTTTATTCCATCAAATAAAAGAGGAAATGAATTAAGTAATTGTATTATATACGAGGGAATAGGAATTGATTTTTTCTCAATACCCTGGGATAGGGCAGAAAGAATTGCAAATTATGAGGAAAGCTTTACTTCTATAATAGCGGACTGTAAACTTTTATATTACAAATCAGAAAAGGATAGGAAAAGATTTCTTTCGCTTCAAAAAACAATCAAATCATATCAAAAGCCTGAAAAAAAAGAAAAAATGCTTTATAAGGCCAAAGAATCTCTTGAAAAAGCTTATAAACCTATATTTCTGATAAATCAATCAAAAAATATAACTGAAATAAGAAATGAAGCTTTTCATGCTATAGTTTCAATTTTACAAACTATACTTTTTATTAATCAAACATATCCAAAGAGTGGATGGGGTAAAAATTTTAATCAAATATTTTCTTTGCCTATTAAACCGAATAATTTGGAATCATTGGTCAATAAAATTGTATTTAGTGGTTCAAAGGAAGAAATATCATATTCTCTAAAGGTTTTAATTGATAAAACTGATGAATTGATAAAAAGTGAAATTCATAAGAAAATCAAGGCAAAAACATTCAATGAAGTATTTAATAATTTCTATGAGGAACTAAAATCAACAATATTAAAAATTCTATCAGCATGCTCTAGAAATCAGCCATATATAGCTTTCTGCGCTACTATTTCCTTACAGGATGAAGTGAGATGGTGCCTTCAACAAATTGGTGATAAATGGATAGAAAATAAATTTTTTGATTTAGAACCCATAAAATTTTATGATCCTTCAAATCTCTCTTTATTAAATAAGGCTGTTGAAGAATATGATAAAGAATTAGTCAATCTTTTAGGTAAATATAATATAAAGATAAAAAGAATTAATAATTTAAAAAATTTTAAAAGGTTTCTTTATGAAAAAGAATAAAATAATTTATCATAAATTTCTGTTTTTAAAATGTAATACGTGAATTATTATTAATAATTTTCAGTTATTGTATAATTAATTTAGTAAATGAGGGGGATTATCATGTCATTTATTAAAAAAAATCTCAAAATAAAATTTAATTTTTTTGTTTTTCTGGGCTTTTTATCTTTATTAAAAACCCTTTTTCTTTATGGATATTCAATAAACCCAATTAAACCAGGGTTGATGGTAAGTACCATAGTTAGTATTACAATTATTTTTTCATTAACAAATTTAGCCAAGAAAAACAGAAGAAGGAAATTATTTACAGTTTATTGTGTCATTTCTGGAATGTTATTTGCTGACATATTCTATTATAAATATTTTGGATTTATGCCATCAATAAGAGAGCTACTTCTAATAACTCAAATTGGAAAAGTCAAACAGAGTGTTTATTATGCCCTACATCCAGTTTGTTTTTTAATGCTTGTAGACATTCCCTTTATATATTATTTTTTGAAGAAAGCTGAGTATGTTGAAAAAGTTGTGGTAAATAGAAGCAAGAATCTACTTTTAGTTCTTTTCATGTTTACATTTGGATATGGGTTCTTGTTTTTTAGTGATACATCAGAAGCTCCCTTTG
>CAZGZM010000122.1:0-6886 GCA_964529955.1 uncultured Thermotogaceae bacterium | reverse complement strand
ACAAATTCTTCTTAAAAACAACTTTAAGCAATTTTTATCAGACCAAGAGTTTCAAAAAGTAAAAATTATTCTTAAACAAAATTCATTTGCATTTTTAGATACTAATAGAATTATCTCCCAATTCAACACTGAACCTACAAATGATGTTATAGAATTGAATCTTATAAAAATCTTCTATGAATTTAATAAAATCGGAATCTTTAAAAAAGACTTCACCATCTTAGAAACAGAAGAATATAAAAATGACGAATAACTCCAAAGTTTAATCTTCAATAGTACCTTTAAAAAAATATCTTTTCCGATTCAATCGTTATGAATTATAAAAAGAGGACATATTTTGCCCTCTTTTGTTTGCCATTCTCAAAAAATTATTTTTAATGAGTTTTGTAAATCATCGTCTCTGCTTTATTTATTCATATCTGATAGATGATGAAAAACCATCTGCAAAAGTATCTTCTGGAGAATTATTTAAAAACTTTGTTGTCGATTCATCAATTATGACTTTTCCTGAATTGCTTGCCACGACTACTGCATCATTTGCAGAATTATTTTCAAAGTATGAATCAATTATTTTTCCATATGCTCCATCGTAAACATACAGTGCGCCACCATTTGTCCCAGCTGTATTATTTACAAATGTACAACCATCAATATAAACAGCTGAAAAGATATCAGTTAACGATTCCCAGTTTTCATCAATTAAATAGAAATCTGTTTCGTTTTGAACTTCCTGTGATGCTCTATCTATTACATAGATTGCTCCACCTGCTGTTTTGGATATATTTTCCTCAAATTCACAGTAATAAAACTGTACCATTGCTCCATAGTCTACAAATGATGCTCCTCCTTTGTAAACAGCTGAATTTCCGGTAAATATACAATTTGAATAAATAGCATTTGTTCCAGCTCTTTCAAGTATTGCACCACCATATTGCGCCTTATTATTTATGAAAGAACAGTTATTAACTTCTAAATTCCCACCATGATAAGTATAAATCGCTCCACCTTCTTCTGCATAATTATCTGTAAAAATACAGTTGTTAACAACAATATCAAATCCTAATGTTGGAGTTTCAGAAGGTCTAACTCTTTTTCCTGCAAGGTAATTTAGGATTCCCCCGCCTTTGTTATCATAGATTTCCCCATCTACTCCATCTGCATATCCACCAGTGATGGTGAATCCATCTAATATTGCATCATCTGCTCCGATAAGAATATGATAACTATTATCTGTTTTAATGGATATATCGCCTATTTCACCACTTAGAATAGTTTTATTCTCAGAATAATTTCTTTCATCTGCTGAACTTTCTGTTCCATCAAAACCACCATATACGGTTACCCCTGTTCTTAATATGAATGAATCTGATCTTTCTGAACCTGTGTAATAAATTCCTTCTGCTACCCATAATTCTACTTCCGTTCCGGTTAATTCATATGCTGCTCCAGCATAGTCAATAGCTTCCTGTAGTGAAGTAAATGCATCTACAAAACTACTTCCATCATTTTCACCTGTTGCATCATCATCAACATATACTATTTCTCCAATTTCAGATGCTTCTTCTGCTTCTACTGGATTTGTAACATCCATTTGAGTTGGTTCTTCATTTCTTTCTATTGAATACAAATAATCTATTATTTCCTGATAATCTTCTTCTGTTCTTGTTTCAATAATTTCTGCATCAAAACCTATTTTGTCTCCATCTATTCCTGCTGTTAAAGCTGGTGAACTATCTTTAAGATTGAAGTTCTTTTCAGCAGCATCTACAAACATAGGGTCAGTATCAATAACTCCTTCTCCATCATATCCACCTTCGATAATTGAGTATTCCACCTTTGGGTTACATTCGTTCCAGTTGTAAATGCTTATTTTATCCTGAACACAATTGTTACCCCACATAATGGAATCTACTACTAACGGGTCATTGAAAGGACCTGTACCCTGATAGAGTGCTGCTCCTGCTTCACTTGCTGTGTTATTGAAAAATGTTGTATTTGAAATAACTGGATTGGATACTCCGTCATTTCCCAATGCTGCTCCGGATTCTGCATAATTATTTATGAACAAACAGTTTTCAATTAAAGGATTGCCACCGTAATCGTTATATATCGCTCCACCTTTACCTGTTGTACATTCGTTGCTGTCAAAAATACAATCTATAAATATAGCTTCTGATCTCATATCTATGGAAACTCCACCACCACGACTACTTGCTGTATTATTGCTGATAATTGTATTAATGAATGTTGGTACCTCATCTAAATCTCCTGTTCCCATTATATAAACACCAGCACCTTTTCCACCTGCGTTGTTTGTTATGATACAATTTTTTATTATTGGAGAAACCTGCCATATAATAATTCCATTTCCACTGATTGAAGAGGCTGCATCTCCTGATGTAACAGCATCTGGAGTTGAATGACCTTTACTTGATCCGCTGTTTCCATCGGGTCCTTGCATTGAAGGTCTTCCACTTTGATTTGTTCCTTCAGATGATATCCCTGAAGGAGATTGTATATTTTGAGAAAAAGTTCCATCAGAAATTGTGAATCCATCAATGAGATTATTAGCTGCGATAACTACTTTCACAGAATTATCAGAAGAATCATTTTTTTTACCAATTTCTCCCGAAAGGACAGTAACATTTTCTTCCCAGTTTCTTTCGTTTACAGAAGTTTCATTTCCACTGAATCCTCCATAAATATCCACATCATCGACCATTTTAAAACTGATGGAAGTATCATCATTATCGGTAGGATAATATGTTCCTTCAGCTACCCAGATTACGTCACCAGATTCAGAAACTGATAAAGCATCCTGCAGCTTATTGAATGCATTTTTCCAACTTGAACCATCATTATAACCTGATGCATCTAAGTCAACATAAATGATATTTTTATCCTCCACTGTAATTCCAAAAAGAATACCTACTAACATTAAACTGATTAAAAACATTGATACAATCTTTTTATTCATACTAATTTCTCCCTTCATTCAAATAATCATTTTTTTCTGAATGATTCATATTTTCTAAACTAAAATTATGATAAATTTTGAACCTTAAAGAAACCTTGAAGTGAAAAACAGTTAATATAAAGAATGAGAATAGGAGAAGTACAGTGTCGTGTATATGGTGTGTAGTGAGAAGTTCAGTGAATCGTGATTCGTGATTCGTGAATGGGAAGGGCATTATAAAAACCAGTGAGTAGAGAACAGAGAATTGTGAACAGGGGAGTTAAGAAAATAGGAAATTAGGAAAATAGGAAAGTGATGAAATTTGGGACTGACATAAGCACTCAGTGTCTGTACCAAAGAATTTCAGAGCGAGTTATGGCATTTCTTAGTGCTCTTTTTTCTATAAATATGAAATTAAAAAGGCAGAAAATTAAGAAATTAGGAAGAAGCAAAAAGATTTCTACCCACCTCCCTCCCTTCGGGAGTACTCCTCCCATGAAGAGGAGAATTTAAAGAAAGATAACAGAAAACAGATAAAAGTTAATAGAAAAATATCATAATTCCTACAAATATCCTTTTAAACTAATAACTAATACTATCAACTAATAACTAAACGTTTGCACCCCCTACCCTGCTAAAGCAGCACCTCCTATAAAGAATTATTGAACTTTATAATTCTTCAACCTAGAAAATCGTTAAAAAATATTATGTCCCAAAATATTTTTTGGTTTTCGTATGGCCAAGGGGGAGAATTAAAGAGATTATGCTTTTCAGCCTTTAAGCAATTAAGCTTTTTATCTTAAGCTTTTTTTTGAATAAAATTTTTTTCAGTATTCTGTTTTTAAAATTTTTCAATTTTATTTCAAGGTTCGTGTAATAATATAAATATTGAAATTTAAAAAATGCTTGAAAGGAACGATTTTTTATGAGAATTTTAATTGTTGAAGATGAGAGGTCTCTGTCTATGATTTTAACGGAGATATTAAAAAAAAATAATTATATTGTTGATGCTGTCTTCAATGGCGCTGACGGTCTTGAATATGCTACAAGCAGTGAATACGATGTTATTCTACTGGATATAATGCTTCCCGTAATGAATGGTCTAGAGATGTTGAGAAAACTTAGATTGGGAAAAAATTCCACTCCGGTTTTATTGCTCACAGCTAAATCAGAGTTGGAAGATAAAATAAGTGGATTAGATTGCGGTGCAGATGATTATATAACCAAACCCTTCGAAACAGGAGAGCTACTAGCCCGTATCAGATCTGTTTCAAGAAGAAAGGATGTTTTTATAGACGATGTTCAGACCTTGGATAATTTGACTATTAATAAGAATACTCTCACACTTTCTACTGATATGGGATCAATAAAGACGAGTTTAAAGGAGTATCAAATTCTTGAAATGTTTTTTAAAAATCCCAAGCAGATTATTTCAAAGGAACAGTTTATTGAAAAAATATGGGGGCATGATTTTGATGGTGAATACAATTCCGTTGAGGTTTATATTTCCTTTATTAGAAAAAAGCTTTCTGCTATCAAAGCAAATGTGATAATCAAAGCTCACAGAGGAGTTGGCTATTCATTGGAGATCAATAATGATAAATAAACTAAGGATAAAATTTATAATTATTACGATGGGAGCCCTTATCCTCCTACTTATCTCTATTCTTATTACCGCAAATATAGTCATGCACAGAGCTAGTGAAAGAGAGACAAATGATTTTCTATATAATCTAGTTTTTAATGATGGAAATATTTCTGAATTACCTCAAAACAATTTAGAACTTCCTAGAAAAAGGCCTTCTATTATTGAATTTTTTTCTGTGAAATTGAACAATGAAAATCAGATAATTGAATTAATTAACAGAAAAACCGGCTTGGATGATGAAAGTGCTGAAGAACTAGCTATGGAAGCTTTTAAGAGTGGAAAAGAGGAGGGAATTATTGGAGAAATGAAATATATAATAGAAGATAAATCTTATGGGAAAATTATAATTTTCGCAGATCAAACACTGCAAAATGTCCTTTTGAGGGAGTTGAGAGATTTATCATATACTATTGGTATTATAAGCATCGTTATTATATTCGTTATTGTTCTTTTCCTGTCTAAACTTGTTACTAAACCAGTTGCTGAAACCTTTGAAAAACAAAAAAGATTCATAGCTGATTCAGGTCATGAACTGAAAACTCCTTTATCAATATTATCTGCTAATGCAGATATGCTTGAGCTAGAACAGGGAAAAAACCAGTGGCTTTCACAAATTAAGCAGCAGTCAAACAGAATGAATAAATTGATTCACGAATTACTTTTACTCGCAAGAACTGACGATAGGAGGGGAAAAATACAATTTAGAGAGTTTAACCTCAGTCAGAGACTTATTAACACAGTACTTCCATTAGAGGTAATTGCATTTGAACAAAAGAAGGAGATCAAGTTCGAAATAGCTGAAAATGTTTTTTATAAAGGTAACGAGAAAAACATTACTGCCATGCTCGAAGCACTTCTGGATAACGCAATAAAATATTCTGATGAAAAGAGTACTATTTTTGTAAGATTACACTTAAAGGGCACAAAAAAAATAATTGAAATTCAGAACAAAGGAAAGAAATTAAATGAAAAAAGCATGAAGAGAATCTTTGAAAAATTTTATCGTGTTGATGATTCAAGAGCCAGAGAAACTGGTGGTTATGGCCTTGGTTTATCCATAGTGAAAAACATCGTAGATTTACATAAAGGAAAGATAGAAGTGGATTGTAAACAGAATGGAATGATAACTTTCAGAGTTACACTTTAATAAAATATTCAAAACCATAACTTATAACTTTCATTGTTGAAAAATAAGCAGTGAAAGTTTTTTTATTTCAAGCTTTCTTCAAGGTTAGAATTTTATAGTAATTATACAGAAAGAGATTTAACTAATTTATCAAGGAGGAAAGAAAAAATGAAAAAAAGTTTAGGTTTAGTGTTTTTAGTATTGATGTTAGTTTTAGCGGTGGGATGTATGGCTGTTCAAACAACGGATGAGGATAATGAGCTCACATATAAGTTGACAGATACAGGACAAAATAAATCCTATGATTCAAACGGAAATGAAATAGATCCAGCTAAAGGAGAAGCCTTTTATGGTCAGGATGCCCAATACGAAGGAATTGAAGCATCATTTACAGATAATGGCGATGGAACAATAACTGACAATGTAACAGGTCTTATGTGGCAGCAAGTACCTGATAGTATTAATATGAGTTGGGAAGAAGCAAAGGAATATTGTGAAAATCTGGAACTCGGTGGGTATGATGACTGGAGACTTCCAACTGTTAAAGAACTTTTCGCTATTGGTTCATTCGAAACAGGATGGCCTTTCTTAGATACAGATTATTTCGAATTTCCTGAAGCTTTTCAGATGGAGCCAGTAAATGTAGAATCTCAGGATGGAAGACCACAGCCAGGACCACAAGATGGAGCCCCACAGACAGGGCCACAGAACGGAGCGCCTCAAACAGGACCACAAGGCGGCGGACCCCAGGGAGGACCATTAGATGAAAGCACTACAAATAATCAAGCTGAAATGGCACCACCTCCTTCATCAGATAATGAAGATGGTAGTATTGGAAAAGATCAGGGACAATTCTGGACAAGCAATTTCTACTATGTTGGAACAACACATGGTGGAGCAGCAACTGCATTTGGTGTGAATCATGCAACAGGACATATCAAGGGATATCCTTCAGATGTAAGTGGACCAATGGGAAAATTTGTAAGAGCAGTCAGAGGAGATATAACAGCTGAAAACAACTTTGTTGACAATGGTGACGGTACAATAAGTGATTTGAACACGGGACTCATGTGGATGGCAGACGATAATGGAGAAGGAGTGTAATGGGAAGAAGCTCTTGAATATGCAGAAGATCTGGATTATGCAGGATATGATG